>CALBET010000218.1 GCA_937888665.1 uncultured Acidobacteriota bacterium | reverse complement strand
CTCATCCAGCCATCCGTCCACCCACTCCCAGACGTTGCCGGTCAGGTCATACACGCCAAAATCATTCGGGGGAAACAACCCGACCGGCGCGGTATTCAGCCAGGCGTCGGCACCGCCCGTGGCACCGGAGCAGCATTGGTCGGCCCCATAGTTCGCCTGGTCGCGTGACAGCTCCTTGGTAGCGCCGAAGACCAGTCCCGGCCGTCCCCCACGCGCCGCGTACTCCCACTCCGCTTCCGTGGGCAAACGGGCGCCCGCCCATCCGCAGAAGGCCACAGCGTCGTCCCAGCTCACCAGGACGACCGGATGGTCGCCCGCCTGCGGGAATTCCGGAGAGGGTGGAGGCGCATGTCCGGAATCGAAAACGAAATGAGCGTATTGCGCCACCGTCGCCTCGGCCGCCATCAGCTGGAACGGTTCAAGAAACGTCACGTCATGGGCCGGCCGCTCGTTGTCGAGACACGACGCGTCGGAGGCCACGCAGCCCATACGGAACGTGCCGGCTGGGATCTGCACCCAGCCCAAGTCCACCCCTTGTGTTTGGACGACGGTGATGGGCCCGGCCGCACCCGAGAGCACCGAACTGACAATGATCAGCGCCGCGCGCCTCCATCTCCGCGAGCACAACCAGCTCATTCACCCAACCTTCTTCGTCACATTCACGATGAGACACCGGGCAGCCGATCCACCCGTCGACCGGCGCGAGGTAGATACGGGCCGTTCTGAAGCCGCGGGACACCGAGAGTAGCGTAAAACATCAGCATACGCTGACCATCGTGACCGGTATCGTCTGGTGGGCAGTCCACAAGACGGCCGAATCGCGGTCCTGATGGTGACGCGGCGCCTACCACCCAACCGCGTACATCATCCGCCGCGGGTCCGCGCCGGCCACCATCGTCCCGGTCTCCGGGTTCCACAGGATGCCCTGCATGCTGCCGATCGTGTACTCGCCGACAGCCTCGACCGTGTGCCCCAGCTCCCGCAATCGCCGCAGGGTGGCCGGCGCGACACGACGTTCAACCTGGATCGTCATCTCGGCGCCCGGCTTGTAGAAGTTCGGGGCGGCGACAATCGCCAGACGGGGCACTTCCACCGCCTCCTGAATACTCATCCCGAAGTCGATGACGTTCAACAGGACCTGAAACTGCGTCTGGCCAATGGTTTCGCCTCCGGGGGTTCCGAGCGCGAGAAACAGCTTGCCCTCTCGCATGACCAGCGTGGGCGCGTTGTTCAGAATGGGAATCTGTCCACCGCGGGCGTAGTTCAGGTCGTCGGGGTACGGGGAGGTCGACCCGACGCGGGTGCCGTTGTTGAAGAACAGTCCGGTGTCTCCCACCACCACGCCGGTGCCCCAGAGGCTCCCCAGCGTCGGGGTGGCGACCACCACGTTCCCCGCCCCGTCCACGACAGAAAAACTGGTCGTGCTCCCCGGGTAGGTCGTCTCAGCAACCGCCGATGCCATTGGCGTCCCCACCCGCCGACTGCGAGCCACCGGCGCCCCCGGCGGAGCGCCGTGGTCGGGATAGTCGAGTACGGCATCGAGCGAGATCAGGGCCCTCCGAATGTCGGCGTACGCCTTCGACGTCATCCCGTCGACAGGCACGTCCGCATGCTGCGGATCGGTGACGAAGTGATACACGTCGGACTTCGCAACTTTGATCGACTCCGTGATCAGATGCAGCGCCTCGGCCGAGTTGTGCCCCAGGGCGGCCAAGTCGAACCCCTCGACCAGATTGAGCTGCATCGTCACTTCGAGCCCGCCGCGGGAGGTGGCCGGGCTGGAGTACACGTCATATCCCCGGTAGGTCGTGTGCACCGGCTCAGCCCAGATCGGTTCGTGGGCGGCGAAGTCCGCGCGGGTGAACAGCCCCTCGTTCCGCTCGTAGAACCGCACGATGTCGCGCGCGATATCGCCGCGATAGAACCGCGTGAACGCCGCCCGCAGCCCGGCCTCTCGACCACGTCGGTCCAATCGAGCGGTGTCCTCGGCTTCAATCAGCTTGTGAAACGTTCCAGCCAGATCGGGATATCTCACGAGCTGCCCCGCCACGGGCGGCTCGCCGTCGGGCAGGAACACGGCCCTCGTCGACGGATACCGTTCGAGCAACTCGCGGGAGCGCGTGATCGAGCGCACCACGAACGGATCCACCGGGTGCCCCTGCTCCGCGTACTCAATGGCCGGCTCCAACACCTGTGCCAGCGTCATGGTGCCGAACCGTTCCAGCAGGGCGATCCACCCGCCGAACAACCCCGGGACGACACCTGCGCGCATGCCTCGGTGCAGCTCGTCCGGGTCCAGGTCCGCGGCGTCGAGCGCGGCCGGTGCCGCCCCGGTCGCGTTGAGCGAGTAGACGCGGTCGGTCTCCACCTCGTAGACCGTCAGGAAGCCGTTGCCACCAGCCCCGGACATCATCGGCTCTACTTGGCCCAACACCGCGAGCACCGCCACGGCGGCGTCGGCTGCGTTGCCGCCCTGCATGAGGACCCGCATCCCGGCCATCGACGCCAGCGGATGCCCCGCCGTCACGAGCCCTCGCACGCCAGGCACGGCCGGGCGATGCGCCGTGCGACCGTCGGTGATCGGCTGGGCGTCGACTGACGGGCTCACCTCGGGTGGATCGGATGGCGCCGAGCAACTCGCGGTCAGCACCGCGAATGCGAGCGCCATCAGCGTCGTGGCGCACGCGGTCAGTTGCCCACGAATGCTCTGCATCGCCACGTCCATCACTCGCCTGCGTCCCCGACGCGACGATCATCTCTCGTGAGAGGGACCGGTCACAACCAGGCTGACTACGCGGCGAGCCGACGCGGGCCCTGTCGAGAACGGGCTGTTCGAACTCCCGCGAAAGAACCCCTACGGTATCAGCCCGGGCGCACCCTGTCGAAGTGGGGATGGACGTGGTTCGGCTACGGACCGCACACGTGTGAAGACGCCGGGACCTCCGGGCAGTATTGGCCGCAGATCAGCATTTTGACAGAATACGGTTGTGTCCTCTGGGCCAGGTGCTCACACAACGGCATGACATGACCGACGCATCCGCGCTCTGGAATCTCGAGCGTACAGATCGGTGGCTGCTCGCCGAAGCCGCCATCGTCGTGGTCGTGGTGCGCGTCGGGTTGCTGCTGTTGCCGTTTTCGCTGTTTTGGCGCCTCCTTGACGGGCGCGCCAGGCCCGCCCCGGAGCGGCCCGTC
>CALBET010000217.1 GCA_937888665.1 uncultured Acidobacteriota bacterium | reverse complement strand
CGCCTGGAGGTCACTGGAGAGCCGGTTCGGGTACGGGAAGAGGTGAATGTGACCATCGCCGACGAAGCGCAGGCATATGGCGGCATGGACGGGACGCTCATCTATGTGCCCCGCGGCGCTGATGACCGCACCCTGGTGTGGGTGGACCGAGACGGCACCGAGACGCCGGTTCGCGCGGAACCCGCCAAGTATCGCGCCCCGCGGCTGTCGCCCGACGGTACCCGTATAGCGGTGAGTATCGACAACGTGGAAGGCGGGAATATTGCGATGCTTGATCTGCGCGAGGAGTCGATGCAGCGCCTCACGTCTCGTCCCGGCCTAGAGGGAGTGCCGATGTGGACTCCAGATGGTGACCGGATCGTGTTCGCGTATGGCAATGGCACCCGACCCGAGGAAGTCTGGTGGGTGGCCGCCGATGGCACAGACCCGCCGGAACGACTGTGGGCGGACCCAATGCGACCCGGTATGGCGCAGTCTTGGGCTGACGAGCGCACCATGCTGATCAACACGTTCGATGTCACAGGTCAAACCGACTGGGACATCGGCGCGTTGACGATGGGCGACGACGGTCGTTGGACATGGACGCCGGTGTTGCAGGAACCGGGTGGGCAGGGAGAGCCGATGGCATCACCCAATGGTCGATTGATGACGTATCTCACCGGAGAGATCGGGACGCTCCGGATCATGGTGACTCCGTATCCGGAGGTGGCGCGGGGCACGCCGGTCTCCGCAGAGGGCACCGCGAGTTACGCGCGGTGGTCGCTCGATAGCAGCGAGCTGTTCTACAGAACCGGGCGGGAGCTGATGGCGGCGAAGATTGATGTCGAGGGCGAAGTCGTCACGGTTGCGTCGCCAGAAATGGTCTTCGAAGACCCGTACTTTTTTCGGGAATTCGGCCCGCGCGACTACGACCTCGCTTCGGACGGGCGCTTCCTCATGCTCAAGGACGAGAGCTCGGTGCCACGTTGGATCAACGTGATCCGCCATTGGGCAGAGGGGCTCAAGGAGCTCGCACCCGCCAAGTGATGCCACTCGAACCAGCTTGCGTCACGATGATTGAGGGGTAGTGACGTGCCAGAACCACTCCCGGGCGGGCCTGCTGATCTGAAGGCGGCGTGGCTCACGGCCGCTCTCCGACAGACGGGCACCATTTCGAGCGACACGACCGTTACGTCATTCGGCCTGGAGCCGGTGGGTGAGGGTGCAGGGTTTCTGGGACAACTGACACGCGTGACCCTGACCTACGAGAGGGCGAGAGGCACCGAACCTGCGTCGCTGGTCGGGAAGTTTCCGGCGGCGGCGACGGCGAATCGTGAATTTGCGAACTTGCTCCGCTTTTACGAACGAGAGCTGCGGTTTTACGAGGAGATTGCGGCCGAAGTCGAGCTGCGCACGCCAACGCCATACTTCACCCGATTCGACCCGGAGACAGGCGGATTCGTGCTGCTGATGGAGGACCTGAGCGATGTGGGCAACCAGCTGGCCGGTTGCCCACCAGACCGGGCGCTTGACACGGTGGAGCGCATTGCGC
>CALBET010000216.1 GCA_937888665.1 uncultured Acidobacteriota bacterium | reverse complement strand
GAGGTGTAGGCGTTGAGGCCGCCGCCGGCGCCCTCGATGGCCTGTGAGATAAGGGTGGCTTCAGGGCGCGGTTCGGTGCCTTTGAAGAGCATGTGCTCGATGTAGTGGGAGAGGCCGTTGGTTTTTGGCTTTTCGTCGCGCGAGCCGACACGGACGAAGAAGGCAGAGGCAGCGGACTGGGCGGTGGGCACGCTGGTGGTGAGCACGCGCAAGCCGTTATCGAGTGTTGTCAGTTCCCAGCCATGTGGCACGGGTCGCCTCCTTCGGGTCCGGGACATGCGCGCGGTATCCAAGTAAGATACGGCACTCGAAACTTCATCACGCCTATACGCGGTCGTTGTCACGGCCGGTGGCGAAGGGAAACACGATGTCAGACGTCGCCTTCAACGGCCGAATCTTGAATGTGAACCTCACGACCGGAGAGATCGAGCCGGAGGATATTCCGGAGCAGATGTATCGCAAACTACTCGGAGGCAACGGTCTCGGCGCGCGATTGCTGTTCGATCGGATCCCGGCAGACGCGGACCCGCTGGGCCCGGACAACATCCTGGGCTTCTTCCCGGGGCTGCTGACGGGCACGCCGCTGTTCGGTCAGCGTTTCCAGGTGGTGACCAAGTCGCCGAAGAACGGTGGCTGGGGTGACGCGAACTGCGGCGGCGACTTTGGTCCGATGCTGAAGTTCACGGGTTACGACGGGATCTTGTTCAACGGTCAGGCCGAGAAGCCGGTGTACCTGTACATCGACGATGACACGGTTGAGCTGCGGGACGCCTCTGCCTACTGGGGTGGGCTGGCGATTGAGACCGAGGACCGACTGAAGGAGGAGCTGGGCAAGAAGATCAGCGTGGCGCTGATTGGTCCGGCAGGCGAAAACCTGAGCGTGATGTCGGGAATTGCGAACGAACGAGGTCGACTGGCGGCGCGTTCTGGCGTTGGCGCGGTGATGGGCTCGAAGAAGCTCAAGGCCGTGGTGGTGAAGCCGACGAAGAAGATCATGGCTCAGAACAAGGAAGTGATCCTGACCGTCAAGGACAGCCTGGCGGGCTTCAACCAGGGCGCGAAGCAGTTCTTCACGACGTTCGGCACGACCGGTATCACCGCAAACTCTGCAATCAACGGCGACGCACCGGTCCTGAACTGGGGCGGCGTTGGCGTGGTGAACCTGGTGGAGAGCATGGACATGTCCGGGATGAACGGCCCGGTGATGAACGAGAGCATGGAGAAGAAGTACGCCTGCTGG
Source organism: uncultured Acidobacteriota bacterium (assembly GCA_937888665.1). Classification (GTDB taxonomy): domain Bacteria; phylum Acidobacteriota; class Vicinamibacteria; order Vicinamibacterales; family UBA8438; genus UBA8438. The sequence goes on along the minus strand of CALBET010000216.1, from coordinate 2,176 downwards.
CACTGCCCGGTGGCGTGTGGGGCTGAGTCCGTGGACGGCAGCGACCGCGGCGAATTCGCGTTCCCGAAGCACACGCACCGTCCCGAGTACGAGACGATGGGCGCGTTTGGCGTGATGAACGGCGTGAACGACACGGACGCGATGATTGCCGTGAACCACTGGTGCAACGAGTACGGACTAGACACGATTTCAACCGGCGCGGCGATTTCGTTCGCGACGGAGTGCTTCGAGCAGGGGCTGCTGACGAAGGAAGACACTGACGGGATTGAGCTGAGCTGGGGCAACGCCAGCAGCATGATGCAGGCGCTGCACGCGATTGGACGTCGTGAAGGGGCGCTGGGTGAGTTGCTGACGGACGGCACGACGGCAGCCGCAGAGAAGATTGGTCCGGCGGCGAAGGAGTTCGTGACTGCGGTTGACGGCGAAGAGCCACCGATGCACGACCCGAAGATGGATATTGGGTTCGCGGCCTCGTACGTGCTGGACCCGACGCCGGCGCGGCACACGATCTGGTCGCCCGGGAAGAGTTCCAAGTTCCCGACGATGCCGAAGGCGCCGGAGGACAAGAAGCAGTTCACGGGGCAGGCACCGATCCACAAGGCAGCGCACGAGCAGGCGCACGTGATGAACTCGGCTGGTATGTGCTACTTCATCTACACGATGGCTCCGACGGACCGAATTCCGGAGTGGATCAACCTGGTGACGGGCTGGGACACGACGCACGAGGAACTGGACCAGGTTGGCGAGCGGATCGCGAACCTGCGGATGGCGTTCGCGGTGAAGCACGGGAATAACCCCGCCAAGCGTGAGGTGCCGGGCCGTTTGCTGGGCAAGCCGGCACAGACGGCAGGGCCGCACGAGGGCTTCACGATCGACCTGGAGACGATGAAGCGCGAGTGGTACGACGAGGCCGGCTGGGACCAGCAGACGAGCGCGCCGAGTCGCGAGAAGCTGGAATCGCTGGGGCTGGCGGACGTGGCGGAGGCGTTGGGCGTCTAGCTGCGAAGCCGCGGAATGAAGCAAAACGGCCCGCTGATTGGCGGGCCGTTTTGGTGTGGGCGGACGCCGCGTGTGATGGGCAGGTTCGACACCCTCCGGGGTGATGCGTAAACTGACCAAAACCCGGGCTCCCCGCCCATTCAAGGGACCTGATGGCGAAGTATGTCTTCATCACGGGTGGAGTGGTCAGTTCCGTTGGCAAGGGCATTGTCAGCGCGTCACTGGGCCGCATCCTCAAGTCACGAGGCGTGCGGGTCTCCGTCCTCAAACTCGATCCGTATATCAATGTCGATCCGGGCACGATGTCGCCCTATCAGCACGGTGAGGTGTTCGTCACAGACGACGGCGCTGAGACCGATCTGGATCTGGGCCACTACGAACGTTTCCTGGACGTTGCGCTGACGCAGGCGAACTCTTCGTCGAGCGGGCAGGTGTACGAGGAAGTGATCCGCAAGGAGCGCCGCGGCGACTACCTGGGCGGGACGATCCAGGCGATTCCGCACGTGACCAACGAGATCAAGCGCCGGATTCGGCAAGCGGGACAGGCGTTGGACGCCGACGTTGTGCTGGTTGAGGTGGGCGGCACCGTTGGTGACATGGAGGGGCAGCCGTTCCTGGAGGCGATCAGTCAGATGCGCTACGCATCGGACGCCAATGACACGCTATCGATTCACGTGACGTTGCTGCCACACATTGGCGCGACGGGGGAATTGAAGACGAAGCCGACGCAGCACTCGGTGCGTGAGTTGCGGGCGTTCGGTATTCAGCCGGATGTGATTGTGGCGCGGGCGGATCTGCCGGTACCCGAAGCGCTGCGCGAGAAGATGTCGTTGTTCTGCAATGTGCAGCGCGAAGCGGTGATTCCGCTGGAGACAGCGAAGGACTCGATTTACGAGGTGCCACTGACGCTGGAGAGTGCTGGGCTGGGACGGATCGTCACGGAGCGCCTGGGACTCGTGCCGGCTGAGCCGGACCTGAATGAGTGGCGGGCGTTCGTGGATCGGCTACGCAATCCCAGCAGCCGCGCGCGGATCGCGATCGTGGGTAAGTACGTGGAGCTGCACGACGCGTACCTCTCGATCAAGGAGGCGCTGGTTCACGCGGCGGTGCACCACGGTGGTGCGATCGACTTCGACTGGGTGCACTCGGAGGATCTCGAGGAGCGATCGGCGGCGGA
>CALBET010000215.1 GCA_937888665.1 uncultured Acidobacteriota bacterium | reverse complement strand
TCCTGGAGGCGATTCCGCGACCGGACCCTGTTCGGAGCAGGCCGGAAAACCTCGCGGCCGGCATCGCCGAGCTCCCTTCACCCATCAACCCGCCATCCGGATGTCGATTCCGCACCCGGTGCCCGAAAGCCCAGCAACGCTGCGCTGAACAAGAGCCGATGCTGCGACCCATCGGCGACGACCACTTCGTCGCGTGTCATTTTCCCGACGAGCGCAGCTCGGTGCCGCCGGAGTCGGCCTCCTCGTAGCCGGACCAGACGGTATGGGTGCCGGCGTGGTCCATTTCGCCAACCCTGGACAATCCCGCAATATTGAACTAACGTTTGGTAGATATCGCAGAAGCGGTATGAAAACTTAGGGGGGATAATGCTCGCAAAGACAACTCGGCGCACGCGCCGATCGACAGTTATTTTGGCCTGCGCGGCCTTCGCTTTGCTGATGGCAGCCTGCGGCAGCGAAGACGACACCGCGGGCACTCCGTCCGCTACGGACGCTCCGACCGCCACCGACGCGCCGACCGCCACCGACGCTCCGACCGCCACCGACGCGCCTGAGGAGCCGGCGATCGTGGGTGGCCAGAATCTGCTCGCACCGGTCGAGGACAATGGGGACACCTGCACGGCAGATCGGGTCGGCGGGGAAGCAACGTTCGGCCTTGCCCGTAAAACGGAGTCACTCGATCCCACCAGGGCACTGGGCTCGGGCGTTGCGGGCGGTATCGAGATCGCAGCGATCTACGACACACTCATTCTGTACGACGCGGCGAACGGCAGATTCCTGCCTCACATCGCCGAGTCGGTCGTTGCCAACGAGGACCTGAGCGTGTGGACCGTCACGTTGCGTGACGATGTGTTCTTCGGGAACGGCGACCACCTGACGACCGAGGCTGTCAAGTTCAGCTTCGAGCGCATGGCGGGAGCGAAGGTCAGCTCGGCCGGCCTCGCGTCGGCGGTTGTCAGCATGGAGCTCGTCGATGATCAGACGATCATCTTCACGTTGGGTGCGCCGTCGGCGTCGTTCCTGTACCTCCTTGCCGAGGACACTGGCAACATCACCAACCCGGCCGTCGTCAACTCGATGGACCCGGACGAGTTCAACCTGAACCCGATGGGTGCAGGCGCTGGGCCCTACGAGGTCGCATCGTTCGTGCCCGGCGAAGCCCTGGTGCTCGCCGCCAAGGACGACTACTGGGGTGGGCCGGTGTGCATCGAGACGCTT
>CALBET010000214.1 GCA_937888665.1 uncultured Acidobacteriota bacterium | reverse complement strand
CGACCGCCCGGCCCGGGTCCTCACCAGCTTGAACGCGATGTTCGGGTCTGGGCGACTCGCCAACACCGGCTATCTGTCAATCCTCCCCGTCGACCAGGGCATCGAACATTCCGCCGGCGCTTCGTTCGCGCCCAACCCAGCGTATTTTGACCCGGCGAACATCGCCAAGCTGGCGCTGGAAGGGGGGTGCAACGCGGTGGCGTCGACGCTGGGGGTGCTGGGTGCGGTGGCACGGCAGTACGCGCACAAGATTCCGTTCATCATGAAGTTCAACCACAACGAGTTCATCTCCTACCCGAACTCGTTCGATCAGATCCGCTTCGCCAGCGTCGACCAGGCGTTCGACATGGGCGCGATGGGCGTTGGCGCCACTATCTATTTCGGGTCGGAGGAATCAAAGCGGCAACTCGTGGAAGTGTCGGAACTGTTCCAGCAGGCCCACGAACTCGGCATGTTCACGGTGCTCTGGTGCTACCTGCGCAACGCCGACTTCAAAACGTCTGAGGCCGACTATCACACGGCGGCCGACCTGACCGGACAGGCGAACCACCTGGGCGTGACCATCCAGGCGGACATCATCAAGCAGAAGCTCCCAGAGACCAACGGCGGCTTCAACGCGCTCAAGTTCGGCAAGACGCACAAGGCCGTGTACTCGGACCTCACCACGGACCACCCGATCGATCTCACCCGCTACCAAGTGGCCAACTGCTACATGGGCCGGTCCGGTCTCATCAACTCCGGCGGCGCCTCGGGCGGCGAGAGCGACTTGCAGGAGGCGGTGAAGACGGCAGTCATCAACAAGCGAGCCGGGGGCACCGGTCTCATCTCGGGCAGGAAGGCGTTCCAGCGCCCGATGGCCGACGGCATTGCATTGCTGAATTCGATTCAGAACGTCTACCTGGAGAACGGCGTCACGATCGCGTAACGCGATGCGGCTCGGTCGTCCACAGGTCGAGGCGGATCGACAGCAGGAAGTATTTCTTGCGCAAGGCGACCACACGGTCCGAATAGCCGTCCTTCGGAATTCGTCGCGATTTGAGCCTGGCGCTCAACCTGCGCAGTTCGTGCCGGTAGAGATCGTTCACGAACTCCTTGGCCAGGGTTGGCGGCGTGCTGGGGGTGGGTCGCAGGCCGAATCGACCCAGTTCCTCAAGTATTCTCGGATGGTATGTGTAGGCCACAACCGCAGATTGTAGCGGCGAGTCACCCTCGCCGGCCGCATGCTAGGCTGGTTCTCAGACGGGGCTGCGCCCCGAACCCCACGCGGCCGCTTCGCGGGGACCCCGAATGCCCCACTCCGCGGCCGCGAGGCGCGCATTGTCGCGCGCCTTTGCGTGACCTCATGCTGCTATGGATCCGGAACAAAGTAGGTGTGCCACCTTCTGGCTGTCGAGGCGCCACGTGATCAAAGGCCACGTTGCGCTAATCGTCGTGTTGTGCGTATCGTTCGGCCCGGCCGCGATCCTCTCCGTCGAGGTTGGACAAGCTGAGCCGGCCAGCAGTGCCGCGGCCACGCTCAGGCTGCCCGCCCCTAGCTACCCGGAGGTTCTGGCGCTGCACACATCGGGCGACGACTCGGCCGCCCTTGAACGCCTGGACCGTGCTGTGGCTGAAACAACCCCGGAGCCGCTGGACGCGCTGGTGCTTCGCGCGACCATCCTGAGTTCGGCCGGGCGTGGCGCGGAAGCGGAAGCCGTGTGGCGGCAGGTTCTCGACCGGGAGACGTGGATGCGCACCTTCTCGCGACGGGCGCTGGTCGCGAGCATGGCGGCGCGAGGGGAACCGCTCCTGGCAACGTCAGACCTGGCGGAACTGCAACGCTCCGACCCGGTGCGGCACCTGGACGTGACGCTTGACGTCGCCGACGCGTATTACGCGCGAGACGAGTTCGATCACGCGGCCACCCTGTTTCGTCAAGCGTTGTCGTACCAGCGCCATGGTGCGATGGCCGATCAGGCGCGGCTCGGCCTGGCCGCGGCTCAAGAAAGCGTCGGCGATCTGAGCGGCGCGATAGCCACACTGCGCGAGGCCCAAATCGAACACCGGACAGGGGCCGGCTACGCCGCGGCCCTGGCGGCCGAGCGGCGTCTGAGCGGGCAAGACGGGCAACCACACGTTCCCTTCACCGCCAGCCAGTACGCCACGTTGACCGCGCGCCTCCGCGGTTATTCGCGCTACGTCGAAGCGGCCGCGGTCATCGAGGCATGGCGCGCCGTGCAGCCGGACGCCGAAGCCCGACTCGACTTCGAGCTAATTGGCGTGCTCTACGATGGCCGCTCCAACCAGGAGGCGGTTGAACACTGCGCTGCCTTCGCGTCCCGCCACCCGTCGAGCCCGCTCCTGCCGGACGTCAAGCTGACCGAGTTTCGGCTGGCCGTCCGGATGGGTGCCACCGACACGGCACGTCAGCTGGGACTCAGCCTGTTCGACGGTCGAGTGCCCGGCGCCGCCCCGGACCAGCAGTTCACTGCGGGTGAACTGCTGGCCGCCTATCTGGTGGCCGTGGGCGACGTGGACGGCGGCCTCGATCTGTATCGCCAGCTGTTTCAGCGAGCCACCGGCCCCGACGGCCAGCGCATGATGCTGTGGAAGGCGGGGCTTGCCGCGCTGAGGGCCGGGGACGCTGAGCGCTCGCTCGCCGATCTGCGTGCGCTGAACCAGCGGGGACCAACCGGCGACCTGCAACCGGCCGGACAGTACTGGCAGGCAAGAGCGGAGATGCGTACCGGGGAGTTGGAAGCGGCAACCCGCGCCTTCCGGGCCTTGGTTGAGACCCAACCATACACCTACTACGGGCTGCAGGCTCGGGCGCGTCTGGCCGACCTGGGTGGCGCGGCGGCGGTGCCGGCCCCTCCCGCGCGGCCATTTCCCGCCCTCGCCGTGGAGGCGGCGTCGACCGCGAGCGCCGAGTTCAAAGCGGCGATGGTGCTGGCACGGGCGGGTCTGACCACGGATGCCGCGTGGTATCTGCGCCGACTCGTCGAACGTCGGCGCGGCGACCGCGGCCTGGCCCTGCTCGCGGCCCGCGCCTCGGCGGACGCCGGTGACCACCGCGCCGTCGGGCGTCTGCTGGTGAACCACTTCGCCGGCTTTCTGGAGCGGCCGGGTGACGCCCAGCCGGACGACTTCTACGCGCTGATGTACCCACGCCCGTTTCTCGATGCCGTACAGCGAGCGGCTGGTCGACGCGACCTCAACCCGGCGTTCATGTTCTCGCTGATGCGTCAGGAATCGCGTTTCGACCCGAACGCGCGCTCGGTCGTCGGGGCGCTCGGGCTCTTTCAGATCATGCCGTACACGGCGACCGAGCTCGGCCCGCGGGCCGGACTCGACGGGCTGTCAGCGGCCGACTTCGAAGATGAAACGGTGTTACTTCGGCCGCAGGTGAACGCGGCGATTGCGGCCACGCTGGCCGGCGATCTCTTCGCGATGTTTGACGGCGCCTTGGCGCCGGTGATCGCGTCCTACAACGCGGGGGAGGAGCGAGTGGCCATCTGGTGGGAGTCGGCGCGGGCGCTGCCTGAGGATCTCTTCGTGGACACCATCCCCTACAACGAGACCCGACGGTTCGTGCGCGAAGTGCTCGCCAACGTAGCTGGCTACCAGCGTGTGTACGACACGACACCGCCCCCCTAGGTCTCCTGGGTGTGAGATCCCGCCTCGCGGGGCGGTCAGGACCGCGCTGACCACTTCAGGGTGCCAGGCGCGCGCGGCCGGTTGAGGTTCTGGCTATGAGACGAGTCGGGCACCCGTGGAGTTCCAGCGGTCAAAAACCGACAGCCGAGCTGGTGCGCCGCCGATCTTCAGCGCCCTCGAGTACGTCCTCCTCCGCGTCGTAGTAGATCGCCGACACCGCACCCTGCACCCCGATTTCAACCATGCGGTGGCCCCGCTGCAGGAGCAGCGCCAGGGTGTCTGGCGACAGCCCCCACCGCTCATAGCGTGTCTCATCCGGCAGCCACTGGTGGTGCAACCGAGGCGCATCAACCGCCTCCTGGATATTCATCTCGAAGTCGATCACATTGAGAATCGTCATCAGCACCGTGTTGATGATGGTGCGCCCGCCCGGACTTCCGGTGACCATGACCAACCGGCCGTCGCGCGCCACGATGGTCGGCGTCATGCTGGACAGCATCCGCTTCCCCGGCTCCGCCAGGTTGGGGCCGGTGCCGATCAGTCCCGTCGCGGTCGTCAAGCCCGGGGCCGGATTGAAGTCACCCATTTCATTGTTCAGCAGGAAGCCGGCGCCCGGCACAGTGATCTTCGACCCATAGCCTTGCTCGAGGGTGTAGGTCATCGACACCGCGTTGCGCGCACCATCGACCACCGACAGGTGCGTGGTCTCCTCCCCCTCGGCCGGCCAGGAGAAACTGTCTGGCGACGACACCGAGGCCTGGTCCGGATCGATGGTCACCCGGAGCTCGTCCGCGTACGCCTTCGATATCAATCGCTCGATGGGCATGCCGGTGTTGAACGCTGGGTCGCCCAGGTACCGGGCCCGGTCCGCGTAGGCGCGCCGCATCGCTTCAATAATGAGATGCGTGGTCGCGGCCGATCCGCTGCCGGACGCCGCCAGGTCAAAGCCTTCCAGCACGTTGAGCATCTGGAGAACGGCGGCGCCGCCGGAACTCACGGGCGGCATCGTCATGATGTCGTAGCCGCGGTAGGTTCCGGTGATCGGCGTGCGACGCACCACGCGGTACCCGGCCAGATCGGCCTGGGTCACGATGCCGCCGTTGGCCGCCATCTCGGCGGCGATCAGGTCGGCCGTCCGGCCCTCGTAGAACCCGGCCGGTCCCTGGAGGGCGATCCGCGACAGCGTCAGCGCCAGATCCGGCTGGCGCAGCGTGTCGCCCACCCGGTAGGGTTGACCCTCTTTGGAAAACTGCGCGACCGAGGCGGGGTACTCCGCCATCTCCGGCAGGACCGCGGCCAGTGAACGGGCCAGCGCATCCCTCAGGACGAAGCCGGAGCGCGCCAGCGCCACGGCCGGGTCAATCAGACGCTCCCACGGCAGCGACCCATGCTCTGTCCAGGCCAGATGCAACCCCGCGACCGTGCCTGGCACGCCGACGGCCAGATGGCTGCTGTGGTGCACCCGTGCGTCGTACTCGCGCCCGCGCATGAACATCGTGGGCCCCGCCGCGGCCGGTGCGGTTTCGCGAAAATCGTACGCCACCGGGTCGCCCGTGGCCGGGCGATACACCAGAAACCCACCACCGCCGATATTGCCTGCTGTGGGATACGTGACCGCGAGCGCGAATGCGGTCGCGATCGCCGCGTCCACGGCGTTCCCCCCATCCCGCAACACCTGATCACCCACCCGCGACGCCAGGTCATCCTGCGACACGACCATCGCCTGCCGAGCGCGAATCGGCTGGGTGCTGCCAACCAGGGGCGTCGGCGCGAGCGCAACCCACGCGGCCGCCACGGTTCCCGCGATGACTCGGAGGACCCGTCGCCGTGTCAGGAAAGTCATGCGCCCATGATCGCATACACTTTTTCGAACCAATCCAGGAGGTCGCCTCATGCCGAATCGCCACCCGCACGTTACGGTCACCGCGCTGGCCGTCATCCTACTCGCGCTCACCCCAACGTCCGCCGATGCCCAGAATCGCGGCCTCGTCCCGAGCGACTTCTACAGCGAGGTCGGTGTCGGCGATGTCGCCATCTCGCCGGACGGCGCACTGGTCGCGTTTACGGTCACCACCATCGATGAGGAGGCGGACCGGCGGCACCGCGAGATCTGGATGCAGGAGCTGCGCGGTGGGCAACCATCAGGTGACCCATTTCGGTTTACCGACCCGACACGCGAGGCCCGGGCGCCCATCTGGTCCCCTGATAGCCGCCTTCTGAGCTTCCAGTCGCCGCGTGGCGACGCGGCTGGCGACGGGCTCGAGGACACCAACACGACCTGGTTCGCCAGGGTCACATTTCCAGGGGGTGAGGCCTATCAGATCGACGGCGTCGACGGAGCGCCGGTATGGTCGCCCGACGGGGCCTGGATCGCCTTTCTCAAGCGACCCAGCGACGCGGCCGGCAGCGCGGCGACGGAGCGCGAGGGCTGGATTGCGCCTGATGCCATCACCAGCACCCTGAGTGCCGAGCGTTTCGACGGGCGCGTCATCACCTCCATGACCTACAAGCGCGACGGCACGCTGACGCTGCTGCCACATCCGTCGACGACGGCCAAGCGCCAGCTCTTCATCGTGGCGGCGGATGGTGGGACGGCGGTCCAGCGAACCGACCTTGGATTCGACGTCGGCGACCCGGTCTGGTCGACGGACACGCAGCGCTTGTACTTCACTGGCGACGAGTTCGAGGACGACGACTACAGCGCCGACCTCACCACGGACATCTACCTCATCGACCGGGACGCTGGCGACCCAACGACGCTGACGTCGAATCCGGGCGACGAGCTGTCGCCGGACGTCTCCCCGGACGGCACCACGCTCACGTTTCTGCAGACGCGCGCACGAGGCGAGGAGACCGACGTGCGCGTCGTCGACCTGGCCACCGACGGCACATTCCGCGGCCTCGCTCGGAACCTGACCGGCGACTGGTCGTTCGTGCCGGGCGCGCCGACGTGGGCGCCAACCGGCGACGCGGTCCGATTCCTCGCGGGTGTGGGGGGGAACCAACATCTGTACGAGGTCACGGCCACTGGTGATCTGATTCGCCAGGTCACCAGCGGCGACCGGGAAATCCAGTCGCTGTCGGCCTCGAAGGACGGTCTGATCATGGCCTACAGCGCGTCTGACGTGGTGACACCGGCGGACGTGTTCGTCGCTCGAAGCGACGGCAGTGGCCAGCGACGCGTGACCTCGTTCAACGACGAGTGGCTCGCCGGAATCAGTCTCCAACCGGCCGAACAGCTCGGCTGGACGCTCACGGACGGCACCCAGGTCGAGGGCTGGCTCATCAAGCCTGTCGGGTACCAAGCGGGGCGGCAGTACCCCATGGTGCTGAAAATCCACGGCGGCCCATACGGCGCCTACCGCAACACCTTCTTCCGAACGTTCCACGTACTGTCGAATGCCGGCTTCTTCGTGCTGTATACGAACCCGCGCGGGTCGACCGGGTACGGACACGACTTCATGTACGCCACCACGCCCGGCTGGGGCGAGATCGATTCGGAAGACTATCTGGCCGGCGTCGACATCGCGCTTGAGGCGTATCCGGATATCGACCCAAACCGCATCGGTGTCTCCGGTGGCAGCTATGGCGGTTTCATGACCAACTGGCTCACCGCCACGACGAACCGTTTCGCCGCCGCCGTCACCAGCCGGTCGATTGCCGACTGGACGAGTCTGTATGGCTCATCCGACGCCCAGTCGCTGCTGGGTTTCGCGTTCGCAGGACCGCCGTGGGAACAGCGAGAGCTCTACGACCGGCTTTC
>CALBET010000213.1 GCA_937888665.1 uncultured Acidobacteriota bacterium | reverse complement strand
GAGATGGGAGGGGGAATCGGATGCTCCGAAAGGCCGTTTATGCGACCTGTCAGCACGGATGCTCTCGGATCTACTTGATTCCGCACCCGACGATCCGGCACCAACCGGCAGCGCGTCGTCTATTCTTCGCTGAGCCACGCAGGACGCGGCGAAACGTCGCACTCCTCACCAACAGCGAGACGACGGGCACACGCTGCAACCTCGTCTTCTTTCGTGTCGGGTCGATCGCTCACCGGACGGTCGGGGACCACCCCCCGCCCAATCTCGCCGAATGCGGCCGGTGCGGTGAACTGCACGATTGGGATTTGCATGAGCACGCCCGAGTTTGGCAGCACGCGTTGCTCAAACTGCCCAGCCGTCAGCCGCCGGGCTCCACCTCGCGTCTCGGCCCCCACGACGACCACATCACCGCCATGCGCGGTCAGCGCCGCGGCCACATTCGAACAGGCCGAGAACGTCTCGGGCCCCGTCACCACCACCAGCCGGTCGGTCCAGGCATGGCGCCAAGGCTCAATTTGCACCGTCTCGATTCCCTCGACCATGCGGGGCTGCGTCGCCCACACCCCGGATTCGTCCGGCCCGTAGATGATCCGATACGGCGAAGCCTCCGGTTGGCCGGTAGCGAAGGTCGTCCCGATTCGCCGGTGTACCCGATACGACACCGGCGCGTCCGCGAACAGCTCTACGATCTCAGCCTCGGTCGGCCCGAACCCTCCCCCACAGTCTCGAAGATCAAGCACCACAGCGTCGGCGGTCTTGAGACCCGCCTTCAGACTGCGCCAGAACCCACGCCAGCCGTTCCCAGGCATGGGCTCATTGAGGGTAATCGACAGCAGGCCGTCGTCGAGATGGACCGCGTTTGGACCGGGATCGCCCACGTACGGCACATCGGCATAGCTCACCCCCGGCACGCGAACCGCTTCTGCAGGGCCTGGGGCCAGCACGACGTCGTAGCCATCGGCCAACCCCCACACATGGGCGTAGTTACGAGCGAAGTATCGGTCGATATTCCCGTCGCGTGTCGCCGGCATGCTGCTGTCGCCGGTGACATGACGACGGAGCTCAGCCACGATCTGCCGACCGGTCCTGCCATCAATCGAGACGACTCGCGCGGGTTCGTGAAACCGTGGGTCCAAGAATAGGTCGTCCTCGAAGACAACAACATCGTAGGGAAGAAACCGTTCTTCGCCAAAGAACGCGTCGACCTGGGGGCCGTCCATCACCGCGTCGGTGTGACCGTCCTGAAGCAACGCGAGGGCGCCCAAGAGACGCCCGTGGAACTGGTGCGGGCTCTGGTCATCGTCAGTGACAATCGCGGCCAGCGCTTCCTCCATGCGCTGCGCAATGGCCGGGTCGTCGCACTCCGGATGCTGCCGAACCAGATCTCGCACCATCTCGACGTCTGCGTTCTGCTCCGCTGGCGTCATCGCCAGAGCAATCGCGGTCCACCACAGCACAAACCCTCCAGTGCGCTCGCCACAACTGCGGGATGCGTGACAAGGCTGTGAGAGTCTACACGGTCGCCGAAGGCATGTAGCGCAACCTCGCCGTCCACATGTGGCATGTACTTGCGGTACGAATAAGCTGAGCAAAAACAACCGACGGGAGCCGACATGGACTGGAGCCTCGCCACAACATTGCTCCGCGCTCGGCTCGACCTGTTGCGCACGAGCGTGCCGGTCAGTGTCTACCATCGTGACGGACAGATGCATGTCGACTGTGGCTATCCGTTCACAATCTCGCCCAAGGCAATCAAGGCACTGTTTGCATCTCTCGACTCAATCGATCGGGAGCAAGATGAAGACGACCGCTGGAACCAAGCGCTTGAGGCGCTCGAAGCGCATGCGACCACCGACCTCAACTACAAACAGCCACCAAGCACCCATTTCGACGATGGAGTC
>CALBET010000212.1 GCA_937888665.1 uncultured Acidobacteriota bacterium | reverse complement strand
GTCTGCATGCTGTCGTCTTCGTTCACCGTTCACCGTTCGTGTTCGGCCAAGGAGGCCACGCTGAATCTCGACCACACGGCCGCGGAGCCCGACTTGCCGACCGAGACCCGTCGGGCGGCCTGGACCAACCTCCCCTTTCTCGGGGTGCATCTGGCCTGTGTCCTGGTGTTGTGGACCGGAGTCAGCTCGATCGCGGCGTGGATAGGATTGGCCACGCTGCTCGTGCGCATGTTCGGACTCACTGGTGGCTACCACCGATACTTCTGTCATCACTCGTTCAAGACGTCTCGGGTGTTTCAGTTCATGCTCGCCTGGGCCGGCGCCGCCGCGGCGCAGAAGGGCCCCCTCTGGTGGGCCGGACACCACCGTAGCCACCATCGGTATTCGGACACCGACGCCGACGTGCACCCGCCGGGGGTCAAGGGGTTCTATTGGGCGCATGTCGGCTGGGTGATGGCCGAAGCGAACGTGCGCACCAAGACCGAATGGGTATCGGATCTCGTCAAATTCCGTGAACTGTCCTGGCTGGACCGCAACCATTACGTCGCGCCGATCAGCCTTGCGGCGGGTCTATTCTGGCTCGGCACCTGGCTGGAGGCGACCGCGCCCGAGCTGGGCACCTCAGGGCTGCAGTTGCTCACCGTGGCCTTCTTCCTGAGTACGACCGTGCTCTACCACGTGACCCTCGCGGTCAACTCGGTGGGCCACACGCTGGGTCACCGCCGGTATGACACGCACGACGCGAGCCGCAACGGTCTCTTGCTCGCGCTGGTGACCGCCGGCGAGGGGTGGCACAACAACCATCACCGGTATCCGACCTCGGAGCGACAGGGTTTCTACTGGTGGGAGATCGACGCGACCCACTACGTGGTCACCATGCTCGGTTGGCTCGGCGTCGTCTGGGACATCCGCGGACCGTCCCCCGAGGTCCTGGCCGAAGGTCGTCAGTAGGGAGCGCGTTCACCAGGGCTGCTCGGTCCGGACGACCCGCCTTCGATCAGCCACGCCTCCAGACGGTTCGCCGCGGCCCACACCGTCGGCGGAATCTGTTGCGCGGCAATGTCCCCGGCCGCGGCATAGGTCTCGAGACGCCGTAACTCCGCGACCAGCCGGGCGGCAAAGGCATCAGGGCGCCGATCTCGGCGCGCCGCTGCCGAACCGGCCGGCGGGCAACCCCGCGCAGCCACCTCCGGGCACTGGCGACTGAATGTAGCCAGACAGCGTCGCATGACGAACGGTTTCGCGACAAGGAGCGCGGACCGCGGGCGCTGCCCCCTCGCCTGCAAGGCGGCCATTCCGAAGCGGACGTTCTCCAAAGTGTTTCCGGCCTCCACCTCCGTGGCGATGGCCCGATCCGGCACGTGCCACCGAATGAGCTCATCCTTGAAGACCAGCGCCTCCGCCTTCTCGAAGACCTCCGCCGTCATCGGTCCGAACCGTCCCGTCACGAGCACCGATGACGCGTGCCCGGCGTGAAAGAGTTCCGCCGCCCGCCGTGGCACCGCCAGATCCTGGCTCCCGAACACGAAGATCACGTCGCTGGGTCTCGGCGAATCCGCCTGCGCCAGAAACTCCCAGATCGGCACGATCAAGCGCTGCAACACCGCGTCGTCGCGAGTGTCGATCGGATCAGACATGGGGAAGCGGGGGACCCGAAGTGGGTGCGGGCGTACGCTATCATGCTCTAGCAGCCCATGGTGAAAGTCGCACGTCGCACCGAGACGGGCGATGCGCGCGCCGAACAAGGCGA
>CALBET010000211.1 GCA_937888665.1 uncultured Acidobacteriota bacterium | reverse complement strand
CCAGCGCGTAGAGGGTGACGGCCGGAATCAGGAAGAGGTTCGCTCGCAGGAACGCGACGCTAGCCGAGAACATCATCTCGACAAACAGGAGCATCAGCGCCGGCGCCAGCGTCACCAGGAGCAGAAAGAACAGGAGGGTCCCGAGCTTCCCCGCCACATATTCGGCCCGGGTCAACGGCTTCGAGAGATAGATCTGGAGGGCGTTCGATCGCCGATCGTTCGCAATCAGTCCGGAGCCGACGTAGACCGTGACGAACAGGACGAAGATTTCCTGTATTTCGAAAAACTGCCGGAACGTTTCGACCGACGGCGCGAGCAGGTCCAGGTTGGGAAAGTTGGCCGACAAATAGACCATGACGGCGCGGACGAAGAACTGCCCCCACGCGGCGAGCAAGACGAGCCAGAACCACTTCTTGCTCAGCACCGTCCGGACCCCGGTCGTGGCGATGATCATCCAGGCCGTGCCAGGCTCCTGGCGGACACCGGTGTAGCGCCGGTAGCTCTGGTCGTGGATCGGTGTCATTCCTCTCCGATCGCGTCCGCGAACACATCTTCGAGGGTGGGCACACTGGGGCGCAAATGCCGCACCTGGATCTGGTGCCGCGCGGCGAGACCGAACAGATCACGCGGCCCCTGATCGGGTGTCACCAGCACGCGCAGGAGATCGTCACCCGTCCCGTGGCACTCCGCCCCCGCCGCGTGGAGCGCCTGGATGAACGTCTGGACATCGCCCTTGATCCGCACCTCGAAGACCTGACGACGCCGCCCCTTCAGTTCGGCGATCGATCCCTGCGTAGCCACCGCGCCGTTGTGCATCACGACGACCCGGTCACACGTCGCTTCAACGTCGGGCAGGAGATGCGACGACACGATCAGGTTGACGCCTTTCCGGGTGGACAGATCGACCACCAGCTCCAGCATCTCCTCGCGCCCCTTGGGATCCATGCCGTTCGTCGGTTCATCGAGAAACAGCAGGTCCGGATCGTGCACCAGCGCCTGCGCCAGTTTGATCCGCTGCTTCATACCGGTCGAGTAGGTTTCCGTATTCCGGTAGCGCGCTTCGCCCAGCCCCACGTAGTAGAGCACCTCGTGCGCACGCTGCATCGCGTCGCTGCGGGGCAAACCCGAGAGCTGGGCGCAGTAGGCCACGAACGACACGGCGTTCATGCCGGGGATGTGTCCGTCGGACTCCGGCATGTACCCCAGGCGGGCGCGGATGCGCTGCGGGTCCGTGGCCACATCGAGGCCGAGGACGTGCATCCGCCCCGACGTCGGCGTCACGAATCCGAGTAGGACCTTTAGGAGGGTGCTCTTGCCGGCACCGTTCGGTCCCAGCAGGCCGACGGCGCCAGGCGAAAAGCTCGCCGTCACACTCCGAAGTGCCTCCTGCGTGCCGAATCGCACAGAGACGTCGTCAAGCGTGGCGACCGGCTGATCTTGGGGTCCGGGGGGCGGCATCACTGTAGGAGCAATACGGAGATGAGCGCGCGCAGGTTCGACGCGTCGTCGATGCGGGGTCGGAACGCCCCGGCTGGGACCGGGCGCGCGACAATGCGCGCCCCGCGGCCACGGAGTGGGGTTCGGGGGCGTAGCCACCGTCTAAGCACTAGCACTAGCCTAGAGGCTCCCTCGGAGTCCAAGCTCGCCGGCGCGCACCTGCATGAAGGCGATGACGTTGGCAATGTGCTCATCGAGCGACAACCCGATCTCGTCGGCGCCCCGGCGCAGGTCGTCACGCGGCACGGCGCGGGCGAACGCCTTGTCCTTCATCCGCTTCCTGACCGACTTCACCTCGAGGTCGAGCACGCTGCGCGACGGGCGGACGAGCGCGGCCGCGGTCACGAAACCGGACATCTCGTCACACGCGAAGAGCGTGTGCTCCAGCCGCGACTCGCGTGTCACGCCGGTGTAGTCAGCGTGGGACATGATCGCCCGCATGACCTCTTCGGGATACCCCTGCTCGCGCAGAATCTCGCAGCCACGGTACGGATGGTCCGCCGGATCCGGCCACCGTTCGTAGTCGAAGTCGTGCAGCAGCGCCACGATGCCCCACGCCTCTTCATCCTCGCCAGAGTGCCGCGCATACCCGCGCACGGAGGCCTCCACCGCGAGCCCATGCTTCAGCAACCGATCGTTGCTGGTGTATTCCGTCAGCAGGCTCCATGCCTGATCGCGTGTCGGTGTCATTACAAGTTATACGGGGCGGTGCCCCGAACCCCCACGCGGCCGCTCCGCGGGGACCCCGAATGCCCCACGCGACCTTCTTCAGACGGGGCTGCGCCCCGACCCCCACGCGGCCGCTCCGCGGGGACCCCGAATGCCCCACGCGACCTTCTTCAGACGGGGCTGCGCCCCGACCCCCACGCGGCCGCTCCGCGGGGACCCCGAATGCCCCACGCGACCTTCTTCAG
>CALBET010000210.1 GCA_937888665.1 uncultured Acidobacteriota bacterium | reverse complement strand
TCACGGTGCGTGGCACCAAGCGTGACGCCCAACAGGCGCTACGA
This sequence comes from uncultured Acidobacteriota bacterium, assembly GCA_937888665.1. Lineage (GTDB taxonomy): Bacteria > Acidobacteriota > Vicinamibacteria > Vicinamibacterales > UBA8438 > UBA8438. Next base: position 2,434 of record CALBET010000210.1, on the reverse strand, counting down.
GAGGCCCTGGGCGATCGCGACCGAGGAGTTCTGATCGTTGGTGATCCACCAACGCTCGGAGAGTGGTTGCCGCAATGGCTCCAGCAACATGCGACTGACCGAGATCTCGCGGAGACGACGGTGGTCCGCTACGAGCGGGTGATCAGGCTCGGGCTCCTGCCTGTTCTGGGACACGCTCGACTGGACGAACTCGGACCCCAGCATTTCATCGCATACCAAACGGCCGAATCGATCACCCCCGACAACCGCACCCGTGGAATCAAGCTGGTGAAGCGAGCGCTCGCAGATGCGGTCATCGCCGGTGTGATCGGACGGAACCCGGCGCAGTCGATTCGGTCACAAAAGGTCCGACGACGTGCTGAACGGCGGGCGCTGTCGGACGATGAGGTGAGGGTGCTGCTTCAGACTGCGGCCGGCACGTCCTATTGGACTCCACTGGCACTGGCGGTGACTACGGGACTTCGGCAAGGGGAGTTGCTCGCCCTCACCTGGGACGACATGGAGCTGGATTTGCAGCGGTTCACCGTCCATCGAGGCTTGAGGGTCATCCCGGGGCGGGGTGTGCAGATAGCGCCCGCGAAGACGAAGAATGCGGTCCGCACTATCGAGGTGTCTGAGCGAATGACGGCTCTGCTGCGAAAGCATCGGGTGACCCAACAAGAGACCCGACTGAGGCTCGGCCAGAGATGGCAGGCAAACGACTTCGTTTTCCCGTCGGGCGTCGGGACAGTGTGGAGTCCGAGCAACTTCTACCGCGGGTACCGGGCGATTGTGGGGCGTTCTGGGCTGGACAGGCCGGCGACCATCACGTTCCACACACTGAGACACACCGCCGCCACCCAGCAGATTCGAGTGACGAAGGACATTCACCTGGTCAGCAGACGGCTCGGACATTCGTCCGCGGCCTTTACAATGGACACCTACGGCCACCTGCTGCCTGGCACGCAGCGAGTCGCTGCAGAGGCTCTGGATCACGTAATTGGGTGAATGTCCCCAAGATGGCCCCAATTGCTAAGGAGGGTGAGCAGGGCTGGCAGCCGTCAAAAGCCGCCAGCCCTGGGTTTGCGGTGGTAGCAGGGGGCGGATTCGAACCGCCGACTAAGGGCTTATGAGTCCCCTGCTCTGGCCTCTGAGCTACCCTGCCGCACGCTCGAAGTTTAGCGACGTGGTCCGTAGCGGTCGATGCCTGTCTAGCCGAGTGCTGCGCGCTGTGCTCGGGGTGCCTGTGCGGACCGCAGCCGCCGGTGCAGTCGCCTGGCTGTGACGAGGCCGATCACGAGCACGAGGATGGAGAGCAGTGCCCAGGCTCCTGAGACGTTCGATTCGAGTGCCAGGAGCGGGGTGTTGTAGAGGCCGTGGAGCAGGACCGGGAGCAGGTAGGCAGCCCAGTACAACCTGCGTCGGCCTGGTAAGAAGTGGGCGAGACCGAAGTAGAAGCCCATGATCGCGCCGAACAGCGCGTGGCCCGGGACCGCGGTGAATCCGCGCATGATGGCGATGCCGATGCCGCCATCGAAGACATAGAGCACGTTCTCGAGCGTTGCGAAGCCGAGCGAGGCGGTGACGCCGTAGACGATGCCGTCCATGGGCTCGTCGAAGTCGGAGAGCCGGCGGCAGTAGAAGAAGAGCACAGCGAACTTGAAGAGTTCCTCGGGGATGGCGGCGCCGAAGAAGGCGATCACTGCTGCGCGGACGAAGGCTCCGCCCGTATCGCCGGCGGAGACGCCGGGCACGATGGAGATCAGGATCAGCGCGAGGATGACCGCCGGGATGATGCTGGCGACGCCCCAGGCGAAGGTTTTCGCGATGGCACCACGTGGCTCCGGGAAGGCGTCACGCTTGAGGAAGTAGCGAAGGATGAGCGCCGAAGGCAGGATCGCGAGGATGAGTGCGATAGCGAGGGCCACGATGTTTTCCTGCGGCTGTGGTTCCCGATTGGCTCAGGGGACGTTGCCGCACCGTAGTGGGCGGTAGCAGGGCAGGGCAAGGTCTGGATTGGCCGGAGCTTGCCCTGCGGGCTATCGTGCCTGATTCGTGGACATGTCGATGAGAGGACCCGATGCCGCAGGACGAGCGATCACGGCGCCCCCAGAGCGAGACGCCTCGGGAGTTCCGAGTGCAGGGCGACGGTGTGGAGCTGGCTGTCACCGAGTGGGCCGGCGAGGGGCCGCCGCTGGTGTTCGCGCACGCGACGAGCTTTCACGGTCGCTGCTGGGACGAGGTGATTCGGTGGTTGCCGGGGCGTCGGGCGATCGCGTTCGATCTGCGGGGGCACGGGCGGGCGGATGTGCCATCGATTGATGGGGGCAAGGACGTCTACCTCTGGTCACATGTGGCGGACGACATTGTTGCGGCACTGCATGCGCTGGGAATCTCGGATGCGATCGGCATCGGTCACTCGATGGGTGGGCACTCGGTGACGCTGGCGGCGAGC
>CALBET010000209.1 GCA_937888665.1 uncultured Acidobacteriota bacterium | reverse complement strand
CGGGCTGTTAGGACCCGATCGTCGTCCCCGGGCTTCCGTCCAGGTCGGTGGCACCCTTGCCGCCGACGATCCGCACACTGGCTACCCCGCCGCGTCGAGCCTCGCGGCATGCGATCAGCTTGGCCACCATCCCCGCGCTGGCTCGCCCATCGGCGATCAGTTCTTCCAGGAGGCCTTCCGTGACGGCGGCGATCGTGTCGCCGTGTTCGTCCAGCACGCCCGGCGTGCCCCCCGCGATGATCAGCCGCGCCACACACAGCCGAACCGCCAGATGCCCCGCCAAGGTATCGGCGTTGACGTTCAGTAACTGTCCATCGGTATCGCATCCGATACTGGCGATGACCGGGACGAATCCTGCGTCACACAGGCGGGTCAGGAGTACGGGTGGCTCGATGCCCATCGGCTGTCCGACAAATCCCAGGTCGACTTCCGACCCGTCCGCGGCGGTGTAGGGGTCGGCGCGTCGCATGGAGGACACGCCTGCATCCGCCGCGGTGAGCCCGACCGCGCGGATCCCCTCGACCCGAGCGGCCGCCACCAGTCTGGTGTTGACCCGGCCGGCCAGGACACCCACGACGACCTCCAGGGTGTCGCGGTCCGTCAGTCGGAGGCCATCGACGGCTCGCTTGGGAATCCCCTTGGCGGCCATCTCCGCATCCACCTCCCGGCCACCGCCGTGCACCACCACGAGCGGGCCAGACTCCCGCAGTCGGTGCATGGCGCGAGCGATGTCCCGGCGGCCGGTCGCGCTCTCCACGAGCTCACCACCGAGTTTGAGGAGGACCCCCGTCCCGGCGGCGGTCATAAGAGGCCGGTCGTTTCCGGCCACCCGAACGCGACGTTCAGGTTTTGCAGCGCTTGGCCCGCGGCGCCCTTGACCAGGTTGTCCAGACACGACACGAGCACGAGGCGCCGCGATGTCCGATCGAATCTCCAGCCGACGTCACAGAAATTGGTGTGGGTGACGTGCTTGATCTCGGGAAGGGCGTCTCCCCGGACCCGCACGAACGGCTCCGTGTCGTACGCCTGGGCGAATGTCGACGCAATCGTCTGGTCGTCCACGTCCGGGCGCATGCGCACGTAGATGGTGGCGAGCAGACCGCGGTCCAGCGGCACCAGATGCGGGGTGAATGTGACCGCCTGGCGCAGTTCCTGCTCGATCTCCGCGCCGTGCCGATGCCCCAGCACGCCGTATGCGGCCACGTTCCCGTGGCATTCCGAGAAGTGGGTCCGCTCGGTGGGCTTCTTGCCCGCTCCGGAGATGCCTGACTTGGCGTCGATGATGATGTCGCCGTCCAGCAGATCGGCGTCGACCAGCGGGCGGAGCGCCAGCAGCGTCGCGGTGGGATAGCAACCAGGACAGGCGACAAGGCGGGCCTCGGCGAGTGCCTGCCGGTAGTACTCGGTCAGGCCGTACACCGCCGGGGTGTCCAGGTCCGGGGTCGCGGGATACCACCGCCGGCGCAGCGCCGGATCCCGCAGGCGGAACGTTCCCGCGAGATCAAATACCCGGACGCCGCGCGAGACGAGCGCGGGTCCGACCTCCGCGGCCACCTCGTCCGGCAACGTCATGAACACGGCCTGGGTCTCCGCTACCAGGCGGTCGATCGAGAGCGGCGTGATGGCGCCGTCCCACACCCCGGACAGCGCCGGCAGCGTCCGCGCGCCGTCGGCCGAGCCCGAGCCCATGGCCGTCGTGACCCGGATAAAGGGATGTCTGGCCGCCAGTCTGATGAGTTCCTGACCGGCGTACCCGGATGCGCCGGCGATTCCAATAGGTACGGGTGTCATGAATATTTATACCAGTGTTAGGTTATTTATACGGTAGCCGCCCAGGCGCCGTCAATAGACGCTGTTCCGTCGTCGCTGTTTTCCAGGCACGGTATTGTATCTGGCGATGTATGCTAATGCACGGCGCTGCATAACTATGAAGGCCTACCGCCAATCAGCCATTCTCGATCTCGTGTCGCAACAGGACGTCCACAGCCAGGACGCCCTGCGCCGGTTGCTGGCCGCGCGGGGAATCACCGCGACCCAGGCGACCATCTCGCGGGACATCAAGGAACTCGGGTTGGTCAAGCGGGCGTCCAACGGCGCCTATCAGGCCGGTCAGGACGTCGCTCGGTCGCAGACCGCTACCGGCGACCGGGTGCGCCGAGCGGTGGTGGATTATCTGCGCCGCGTCGACCGCGTGCAACAACTGCTGGTGCTGAAAACGGATCCCGGACACGCGCCATCGCTGGCGCTTGCCGTCGATCACGCTGGGTGGCCCGAGGTCGTGGGCACGCTTGCGGGGGACGACACGGTCCTCGTGGTCACTCGCAACGAGCGTCACGCGACGTCGCTCCAGCGGCGAGTGGAGCACTGGGCCCGTGGAACGGCGGGCTGCTAGGGCTACGCGAATGCGCCATGTGGACGTACCATCACCCCGACACGTTCGAGCGCCGTACGTCCGACGGTGCATCACCCTCTGGGGATTGCCGGTGGCGCCGGTCAACGCCCGCGACACCGCCCACGCAGGAGCGCAAGAAAACTGATGGCACATTTGTGGTCCGGCCGGTTCGACTCGGCTCCGGACGAAGAGGTCTTCCAGTTCCAATCGTCGTTCGCGTTCGATCGTCGGCTGTTTGAGGACGACGTGGTTGGCAGTCTGGCCTGGGCAGAGGGGCTGGCGTCGGCGGGCGTGCTCTCAGCCGATGACGCCGCCGCCATTCGGGCGGCCCTCGGCGAAATCCGCGAGCGCGGCCTGACTGACCCCGACTTTGTTGATGGCGACGACGAGGACGTGCACGCCTTCGTGGAACGCCAATTGATCGAGCGCGTCGGTGACGCCGGGAAGCGTCTGCATACGGGCCGGTCGCGGAACGAGCAGGTGTCGCTCGACCTCCGACTGTATCTCCGCCGCCGAATCGGCGCGATCCAGCGCGAACTCGTCGCGTTGGTTGACTCGCTGGCTGGTCAGGCCACGTCGGCGGGGTCGGCCCTGATGCCCTCCTACACCCACCTTCGGCGGGCCCAGCCGATTCTGGTGTCCCATTTCCTGCTTGCCCACGCGGCCGCCGTCCGCCGGGACCACGGTCGTTTTGTCTCCGCGTATGTCGAGGCCGACGTGCTGCCCCTCGGATCCGGCGCGATCGCTGGGGCAAGCTATCCCATCGATACCGCCGCTCTGGCGCGCCGCTTGGGGTTCTCGCGTGTCGTCTCCAACAGTCTGGATGCCACCGCGGACCGCGACTTTGTCTCGACGTTTCTGCACGCCTGCTCGCTGACCATGGTGCACTTGAGCCGGATGGCCGAGGATTTCATCATCTTCAGCACTGAAGAGTTCGGGTTCTTCGGGTTGTCGGATGCGGTGACGACCGGTAGCAGCTTGATGCCACAGAAGAAGAATCCGGACCCGCTCGAACTGGTGCGCGGCAAGACCGGCCGCGTCATCGGCCACCTCAGTGGGTGGCTCGCCACGATGAAGGGGCTACCCAGCGGGTACAACAAGGATCTACAGGAGGACAAGCAGGCCGTATTCGATACCGACGAGACCGTACAGCGGTCGGTGCGCGCGGTGACCGTGGTCGTCCGCTCGTTGACCCTGCACGACACACGCACCGAAGCGGCCGCCTCCGGCCTTGCGCTCGCCACCGACGTGGCCGATCTGTTGGTGGCGAGAGGCGTTCCGTTCCGGGAGGCGCACGAAGTCGTCGGCCGTATGGTGCGGGACCTGCTCGCCGTCGGTCGGGACTTCGCGGCGATGACGACCGATGAGTGGCAGGGGTATCACCCCGCGTTGGATGCCGACGCGGCGAGCCGGATCACCGCCCGGGGCTCGGTGGAAGCCCGCCACACTCCACAGTCGACGGCCCCCACGGCGGTGGCCGCGGCTCTGGCCGATGTACAGAGGTGGGTCGAGGAATCTACACCCGGGTCCGATTAAACATCGTTTACGGGACGCGACAGGAGTAGTAGAATAGCCCCACTGTGCTTCGCAGCCGCCTGGCAGCCTCCACATGGAGAAGATGCTGCCGCCTAGGCCGTTCGTGACCGTCCCGCTGCGCAGCGTGATTCTTCTTCCTTGAAGCGACGGATTACGTGCTTCTAGCTTTTGTGACTCGGGCGTGCGTCTCCCGTGCCTGACGGTTTGTCACCGCCGCGGTATCGCGGCTATGGGTCTGCCCTAACACCGACGGTGTGCACCCTTCCACTGAATGGTTCCCGCCACGTCTAACCAACCTATTGCTTGAGAGGGATTCATGGAGCAGCGCCAGGCCCGCCTGGGTGACGTTCTGGACGACTACTGCACGCGAGAGCGTCGCGTCACCAATCATGCCGTGGTCGCGCTGGTGGGCAACGAGGTCAAGTTGACCCGATGCACCACCTGCGACACCGAGCATCCGTACAAGGCGGCGCGGGTGCCTCCGCGGCGCCAGACCAAGTTGGTCGCGGCGTTGTCGAGCGCCAACACCGACGGCCCAGCCGCCGCGCTACAGGGCCAGAACGCCGGGGGCGACGTCGACGTCGGGACCCCGCTGGCGGCGACCGTTGCGGCGCCACCGCCCGAGGTGGAGCCGACCACCGCGCTGCGGATCGATTCGGTCCGGCGCCCGCTCATACGCGCGACGCTCGAGCGACCCGAGGGCGCGCCGCCTCCGGCTCGCCAGGCCCCTGTGTTCACGATTCGTGAAAACACCGGCCGCGAAGGCGGCGGCGAGCGCGGCGGCCGGCCGAGTCGGAATGGGCGGAGCGGCGGCCGGCCTGGTGTGGAGCCCAACGGCAACCGTGTCGACGGGAGTCAAGGCCAGTCCGCCCGGCCCAACCCCGGCAAGAATGGCGCGAAGTCTTTTCGGCCGCGAGCGGCGGGGAGCCGTCCCGACCGTCCGGACCGACCCGATCGCGCGAACCGGAGCCAGCCACATAGTCGTAGCAAGGGTCGTTCGCGCTGACGTGCTCGACCCCACCGCGCTGGTCGCGTGTGTCCCCTCGCCATCCGTGACAGCCTGAGACGGTGACCTGGATTCGACGCACCCGCGGCGCGCTGTTACGGCTGGCGCTCAGCCGCCCGGCCGCCGTCGTGGTCGGACTGGCTCTGGTGTTACCGGCCGTCGCCACGGGCACTCGAGACTACGCCTGGGAGACCTGGGCGACCGACGGACTGGGGCTGATACTGGGCGCGACTGGCGCCGCCCTCGTCTTCACAGGTCTTGCCGGTCGGCGACCGGACTGGGTCGACCCCGACGAACCGGTGGAGAGGTAGGCAGGCGTGCCGGCTTCCTACAAATGGGCGGGCGGCGCCCCGCGGACCTGGCGCGGTTCTGGTGGACTCGGCTCGAGGTGGTACTCCAGGATCTTTCGGTAGAGGGTCCCCCGGCTGATCTCAAGCACCTTCGCGGCCTGTTTCTTGTTCCACCCGATCTGTTCCAGCACTCGCAGAATGTGCACTCGCTCGGCCTCGCGCAGCGAGGTCAACGCTTCCCGCGGCTTGACCGCCGGGGTCTCGGCCGGATGCAGGAACTGTATGTCGTCAGCCCGAATCACGTTGCCGGGAGCCGAGACCGCGGCACGGGAGATCGTGCTTTCGAGTTCGCGGATATTGCCGGGCCAGTGGTACGAGCCCAGCAGATCCAGCGCGCCCTGTTCGATCGTTTTGCTGTCGACGGCCAGACCGTTCGCATCGCAGTAGCGGGCTAGCAGCCGGTGGGCCAGGAGCGGAATATCGGACACCCGTTCCCGCAACGATGGGAGTCGGATCGAGAACGCGTTGACCCGGTAATACAGATCCTCGCGGAAGCGGTCGTCGCGCACGAACTGATCCAGCGGTCGATTGGTGGCTGAGATCAGCCGAAAGTTCACCTCGATGCTTTCGCGCCCGCCCAGCCGCTCGATCCGTCGGTCCTCGAGCACGCGCAGCAGCTTGGCCTGGGCCACCAACGAGAGGTCGCCGATCTCGTCGAGAAAGAGCGTGCCGTTGTTCGCCAGTTCAATCCGACCCGGCTTACGTTCGTGCGCTCCGGTGAACGCGCCCTTTTCATAACCGAACAGCTCCGATTCGAAGAGCGTGTCCGGGAGCGCGGCGCAGTTGACCGCCTGGAACCGGCCGGACCCTCGGCGGCTCAGTTCGTGGATCATGCGCGCCACAACTTCCTTACCGGAGCCGGTTGGGCCAAGCATCAGCACGGAGATGTCCGATTTGGCCGCGGTGCGTATCCACTCGAAGACGATGAGCATCTTCTCGTCCGAGCCGATCATCTCCCGGAAGCGCTGGACGGCCGGCGAGCGGTCCTCGTGGCTGACGACGCCCTGTTCGGCCAGGAAGCCGTCGAGCAATCGTGCCGCGGCCGGGTCGCCCGGACGTGCCGCCTCGTAGCGAGCCGGAGTGCCTGGCGCTCGCCGGGCGACGCCGAACGCCACGAGTTCGCGCAGACAGTTCTCGACGTCCTGCTGCAGCCTGCCAAAGCGCTGCATGAACCCTTCGACGCTGAAGGCCTCGCTGGTTCTGGAGTGCAGGTAGCGGATCAAGCCGGAGCGGAGCGGAGACTGCACCAGCCACTTGAAGCGGCCTGGCAGGTCTGTGACTTCCCGAGTGCCCGTCGAGGGCGTGGTCGTGCTCACATCGTCTCCCGACGTGTTCTCGCGGTGGGACGCCGCACCGCGGACCAACACGTCCTGAGTCTCAAGTTCTTGCGCATCCGATGTGCTAATCCTACCAGGCCGTTCCGCGACGGGCCGCTCACGTGAAGCGACGTGACGCGGATGCCCCCTCGTCAATACTATCGGCCCCAAGGCAGCGCTGACATCACGCGTCTTGTCGACGAGGGGGTGCGGCGTTCAACGTCCGGTCGATGGTTGACCGTTTTTTGAGGG
>CALBET010000208.1 GCA_937888665.1 uncultured Acidobacteriota bacterium | reverse complement strand
CATATATCCACCCTGCGCGAGGTACGCTCCCCATTTTGCGCTATTAGATGGGCCACACTGGGGGCCAGTGAGGGTCGATTCAAGCGTCACCACATCGTGTTGGTGGCGCCGCTGCCAAAGCTTCAGATTTGCGCCGGAAGGCAATGCTGGGTTGTCAGCATTCTTCTTGATGATCTCAGGAGCCGTCTTGGCGTCGAAAACAAAAAAGTACTTCGACAGCCAGACACAGAGTGCTTGACGGGCTTTTTCAACCCTGTTTGTGAGGTCGCATTTTTGCCACGCTGCCAACTCCTTGTTGTATGCGATGTCAAGACTCTTATTGTACGCGATGGCGTCGTTGCGAATCTTGTTGTATTCGTTCATGTGTGCGATAGCCAGGAACATCCCGCCCTTATCAGGGGGGACTACCTTCTTGGTTCCAGGCGTCGGCTTCTTGGGACATGCGACGAGAGTGGTGGCTGGCATCTTGAAGAGAAGTGGCAAGAATGCCTTGCAGAAGCCTTTTTGCGCTTCTGGCCACAGTGGCGGTGGCGGGGGTGCAGCAGAGTTCTCTCCTTCTGGTCCGAGGCCTGGGAGGACACGAGGTAGGACCGTCGGCATGAGGTCAGCAGCCAGGATCGCCCCGGTCAATTCGCCAAGGCCCCCAAGCCGACTCATAGTGTCCAGGGCACCCCCGTCACGAGACGAAGCAGCGCTAAACATTTCGCCTCGTCGCTTGCCTTGGGGCGGGTCAGCTTCGTACCTTGGGAGTTCTCTCACTCCTTTGATAGGCTCCGGCGTGGTGACCGGCGACGGCTGCATCGAAGCGAGTAGCTCCGCTTCACCCGCGCCCGCCCTCCGGTCAAGTCTGAAGTCCGGTAGTTGACCGTCGGCCACGTTTGGAGTCCTGCTGCCTATGTCAGCGGTCTCTTCGCGACGAGACGCGGTGGCGTGGTCCAATCTGAAGCTCGGTAGTTCTCGATCGGCTACACCGGGTCGCCTGCCACCCACCTCAACGACCTCTTCAGCACGGGAACCCGCAGCCGGGTCAAGGCCGAAACTCGGTAGTTCTCTGTCGGCCATGCTGGGCCTCCTCTCAAGGATGATAGCGCAAGTTCAGGGATCCAGGGCAGGCAAAGTTGCTCCTGTTGAACGGAGATGGCCTTGCCTGCCCTGGATGCTGGAGTCTTGGAGACGGGGCTGCTACGACCGAGTTCGGGCCGTGATGTGCGCACTGAACGTGCCGCCGGTAATTGAGCCGCCGGTGACCGAAGTCACTCGGAGCGCCGCGTAGTTTGAGAGCGCCAACTCGCTGGGATCGAGGTTCGTCGTAGCCCAGACCGTAACGCCTTCCGTGATGGTCAGTGTGCTGTTTGGCACCTTTGTCCATGTGGACAGATTGGTGCTTGGGCTGTAGGTGGGGCCGGTGTACAGGTCCAAGACGAGTGCGGAAGCGCTTGGCGCAAAGCTCGCTCCGAGTCCAGAAATGACGAGTTGGTCGAGGTTGGCGGTCTGGAAGACTGCACCGACAAGCGTATCGGCCGGGAAAGCGTTTGCCGAGTCGTTGTACGCCAAGTTGATGTCGCCGCCTCCTTGAACTGGAGTGGCGGCCAGTGTGAGGCGAAGCTGCCCTTGAGATTCGCTTTCGTCTTCTACCTGTACACCGAAACGAACAAATGGCGCATCTGACAGGTATTCGGTGGCGTAGAACCTTGTCGTGCCACTTGGCGTTCCAGTACCCGAGTTGTATTCGGCGATTGTCATGCCCGAACTGATGAGACCGCCAGTGCCAGACCAACTCTCCCAGGTGATCCCATCCACACTCGTCTCGGCAAACACGCGCCCGATCGCAGTGGAACTACCGGACAGAACCTGAAAGCGTAGGCTGATCGCGGTCGCCCCACGGAACGCTGCCCACGTGCTGGAGGGAGCCCAGTAGATCGCTGCGGAGCCGTCACGCTCCGACTGGAGGGCGGTGTCACGAACGAGAAAGACGGGCTCAGAATTCTTGCACATGGGGGCTCCTGGGGCTGCTTGGCAGCGGTCACGATGAAGGCAGGGCCCCCATCGTGTTCAGGGGAGCCTGCGATGTATGTAAGGTCGAGGCCGAGGTTTGTAGCAGCCTCCACCGAAGACTAAAAACACTTTTAACTAAACTAACCAAAAAAAATAAAACTTCAAACATAGACCAGATGTAGCGTATTTCCCCGATCAGGCTGCCAGTTCTTCGCCGTCCTAATCTTGACTATCATCCCATTATCACATACTCATGGGCTACACAGATGCAAACCAAAAAACCAAGTTCATTGGCATGGTGAACTGCAACATCACCACAAAGCTCAACGCATTGAACGATCGGACCGGGAGCGGCTGGTCGCGGCGGTTCTTCGCCATTGCGGTCTCCAAGGACCGCACCACGCAGGAGCGTCGGCTGCGATATCTGCTAGCGCATGGGGTGAAGGAGCGGCTCGTCGCCCGCGCGAAGGATTGGCCGGGCGCGAGCACGCTGCCGTGGCTGCTGAGCGGCACGGCGATCCGTGGGGTCTGGACGAGTTTTACGAACCGCTATTACGCACAGCGACTCAAGGGGTACGTGCCCAAGCGCG
>CALBET010000207.1 GCA_937888665.1 uncultured Acidobacteriota bacterium | reverse complement strand
CCACGCGATGGCCGCCTCCACCTGAGTGCGGTCGAGGCCCGGGGTCGTTCTGGAGCGAAGCGCGTGCAGGGTCGGTATGCGCTCGGACGGGCGCAAGGCCGGCGGCTCGAAGAGCAACACGACGACCATGATCGCCGCGACCACGCGCGCCGTCACGGTCGAGCTGCGCAGCATCGGAGGGGCTGTGGTGACAGAACCTCTTTGGAGTATAGCCGGCGTCCCAGCCGGACACGTAGATCTGCATTTGGGATTGCCGTCGGTGGGGGGTGACTCCGCGAAGCCCTGCTCGTGCTCTTTGCCCTGCCCTCCGCAGGTATAATCGGGTGATTCTCAGCAGGCTATGTCCCTTAGTCGCGGCACCCGCCTCGGGCACTACCACGTGACCGCCCTCCTTGGCGAGGGCGGCATGGGGCAGGTCTGGCAGGCGACCGACACCCAGCTCAACCGCCAGGTCGCCCTGAAGATCCTGCCAGACGCCTTTGCCGCGGACCCGGATCGCCTCGCCCGGTTCAAGCGGGAGGCCCAGGTCCTCGCCAGCCTCAACCACCCCAACATCGCCGCCATCTACGGCATCGAGCCGGGCGACGACACCAGGGCGCTCGTGTTGGAACTGGTGGAAGGTCCGACCCTTGCCGACCGGATCGCGAAGGGTCCCATCCCGCTGACCGAGGCGCTGCCCATTGCCAAACAGATTACCGAGGCATTGGAGGCGGCGCACGAGGCGGGGGTGGTCCATCGGGACCTGAAACCCGCCAACATCAAGGTCCGCGAGGACGGCACGGTGAAGGTGCTGGACTTCGGGTTGGCGAAGGCGACGGAACCGTCTCCCGCCGGCGATCCATCCCAGTCGCCCACGCTGACCGCCGCCGCCACGCAGATGGGCGTCATCGTGGGCACGGCGGCGTATATGTCGCCCGAGCAGGCAAGCGGTGGTGCCGCGGACAAGCGCGCCGACATCTGGTCGTTCGGCGTGGTGCTGTTCGAAATGTTGACCGGGCGCCGGGCCTTTGACGGTGAAACCGTGTCGCCGCTCCCGATGCCGCCGGGTCCCTACTATTCGCCGCGTCTGTCGCCAGATGGAAACCAGGTGGCAGTCGAAATGCTAGAGGACGTTTGGATCTACGACGTGGCGAGTGGCCGGCCGACCAAACTGACATTCCATCCGGCGATAGACCGCAGCCCCGTCTGGACCCCTCGGGGCGAGAGTATCGCCTTCACATCAAACCGAGACGGGCGGCTCGACGACGTCTTCATGAAGTTGGCGGCAGGCACCGGACAAGCGCAGCTTCTTGTCTCTGATCCGACCCGACAGCTGTTCCCAGGGTCTTGGACCCAGGACGGGCTGCGCTTGCTGGTGCACACACTGCCAATGGGCGACATCGGGATTGTGACCGTGGGCGACCTCACGCTCCAGCCGGTGCTGGACGAGGTCTTCAATGTGAGCACGCCGGAGGTGTCGCCGAATGGACAGTGGATGGCGTACGCCTCCGACCAAACCGGACAGTCAGAAGTCTACGTGGTGCCCTTTCCCGATGTGAGCGGGGGGGGGCCGTGGCAAGTATCCACAGATGGGGGTGCCGCCCCCGCGTGGTCCGTCGATGGACTGGAGCTGTTCTACCAAACCCTTGACGGCACGGCATTGATGGCGGTCACAGTGGAGACCGAGCCGACGTTCAGGCGAGGGATTCCGGCGATCCGCCTTGAGGGCGACTACGTCACCGAAACTGCCAGTCGCCATTGGGACATCGCACGCGACAAACGGTTTCTGATGCTCAAGAACGCGAACCCGATCGGCACCGCCGACGCGCCTCCACCGCAGATCAACGTCGTACTCAACTGGCACGAGGAGCTGGCGCGCCTCGTGCCCACAAACTGATGCGCTCTCACCCGTGGGACCTCAGACTCCATAGGATACAAGTCATGAATGAGTATTCACGAAGGCACATGTTGGCACTTTCCTCACTCGGGCTGGCTTCGCTTGGGGCAACTTCCGTGGTTTCTCGCACCGTGTATGCTCAGCCGACGGGTCCGGGCACGGCGTTGGAACCCTACCCTTCCGCCTGGTTACCTGACGGCGTACGGTCTCGATTCGTCAATAACATCAACGGATTGCGGGTGCACGTCCTGGAAGCGGGTTACGAGACGCCTAATCGACCTGCCTTGCTGCTGCTGCATGGCTTTCCCGAGTTGGCCTACAGTTGGAGAAACGTGATGGTGCCGCTGGCAGAGGCCGGGTATCACGTCATCGTCCCCGATGTTCGCGGCTACGGTCGCACCACCGGCTGGAGTTCGGATTACGATACGAACCTCTCGCCATTTCGCACACTCAACAAGGTGCGGGATGCCCTGGGGCTGGTGCTGGCGTTCGGCCACCGATCTGTCGCCGCCGTGATCGGCCATGACGCCGGCTCGCCCCTCGCTGGCTGGTGCGCCGTCACCCGTCCGGACATTTTTCCGGCGGTGGTGATGATGAGCGCGCCTTTCAGCGGCACAGCAACGTTACCCTTCGATACCGCAGACGATCCTCCGCAAGCCGCGATCACCGACCGACCGAGCATCTACGATGATCTGGCCGCATTGCCGCGCCCCAGAAAGCACTATCAGCGCTACTACACGACTCGGGGCGCCAACGAAAACATGTGGCATGCCAGCCAGGGCATTCATGACTTCATTCGGGGCTATTACCATTTCAAGAGCGCGGACTGGGAGGGCAACAAACCCTATCGACTGGCGGCCCGGACGGCGCAAGAGTGGGCGAAGATGCCGAACTACTACATCATGCAGCTGAGCCAGGGCATGGCGGAAACCGTGGCGGACGTCATGCCTTCCCCCGCGCATATTGCTGCCAATACCTGGTTGCCAGACTCGGCCCTGGGGGTGTATGCCGAAGAGTATGGACGCACCAGCTTTCAGGGTGGCCTGAATGGCTATCGCATGGGCGGCAGCGGCATCGGCGCGGCAGAGGTGGAATTGTACGCCGGCCGAACCATCGCTCAGCCGTCCATGTTTATTAGCGGAGCCAGCGACTGGGGTACGTACCAAGGTCCTGGATCCTTCGAGCGCATGCAGGAGGTGGCCTGCACCGACATGCGTGCGGTGCACCTGGTGGACGGTGCGGGTCATTGGGTTCAGCAGGAACAAGCCGACACGACGAGCCGTCTACTGCTGGAATTTCTGGGCGGTCTCGGCTAGCAAGCCGGTGGAAGAAGGGGTCATTCGTCCTGGTCCAGCGGAAAGATCGGCCTTCGCACCTTCGGTAGGGCAGGCGTTCATAGTGCAGTGTGCATGGGGCACCGCTACCGCAGACCACGACCTGCACGCTCTATGAGGAGTCAATGCACAGACACACGGCACACCCCCTCACGTTGGTCATTCTTGGCCTGGCCCTCGGGGTCTGTTCGGTGATTCTCGGTGCCGCCCCTTCCAATCGGCAGACCGATGTCCTGCCGACGTCCCAGGGGGAGCTGCGATTGATGCCCATCTACCATGGCAGCGTCATGCTCGAATTCGCCGGAAAGGTGATTCACATCGATCCCTGGAGCCAGGGGGACTACACAGGACTGCCGCCGGCCGACCTGATCGTGGTGACCCATACTCACCGCGATCATCTCGACATGGCGATGATCGACACGCTGAAAAAACCTGACACGATCATCGTCGGCACTCCGGCGACTATCCAGACGGCAAACTGCGCACCTGCGTGCGGCCAGGTCGAGACCGTGGCCGATTCAGAGACAAAGACGGTGATGGGGATCGAGATCGAAGGTGTCCCGATGTACAACCTCGTGCAGGGCTCCCGCCCTGGAATGCCGTATCACCACAAGGGAGTTGGCAGCGGCTATGTCCTGCATTTCGGAGACACGAGTGTGTACTTCGCCGGCGACACGGAGTGCGTGCCGGAAATCAAGGCCCTGGAGGACATCGACGTCGCGTTCGTTCCCATGAATCCTCCTCGAACCATGTCGACCACCGAAGCTGCCGCATGCGTGAAAGCCTTCCGGCCGACGATCGTTTATGCGTACCACTACAGGGGCTCAGATACCCAGGCCTTCGCGGCGGCCCTGAAGGACACACCAGGAGTGGAGGTGCGGCTCCGCAAGTTGGAAGGCGAGTCGTAACCGTCGCAGTGATCTGCAGCCTGACGTCGTGCCGTTCGTACGTATTCCAGCGGCGGGTGGGGCGGAGGAGCTGATCACACAGGCCAAGCAGGTGTTGGATGTCGGTGCCATCTTCATTGGCCCTTCTGATCTGAGCACCTCGATGGGCTACGCGAGTTGGGGCGCTATCTCGGCCTGTGGCTCGCCGTGGCGGCAGCCGGTGTGACCGTGGCTGGGACCGAGATATTACATCCTCTGTGGCTGCGGGTGTCTGCTGTGGGGACAAGGCGAGCATGCGTTTTCACCCTGGCAGATGGGGGTCAGCTTTGGCGGCGGCCAACTGCTGGGCGCGGCGATTCTGTACTGGACTCTGGAGCGAACCGATGGCTCGTGACCGCACCGGTGAAAAGACGAGGAACGCGACGACGGCGGGGGACACGGGGCGGTTTTCCTACGACGGCCTTGACCGGGTCATGCACGAAAAGGCGCGGCTCGGCATTCTGGCCTCTCTGGCGGCCAATCCCGGGGGGCTGCTCTTCAACGACCTGAAGCAGCTGTGTTCGCTGACCAACGGCAATCTCAGCCGGCACCTGGCCGTCCTGAGCGAAGCGGGCCTGGTTGAGAT
>CALBET010000206.1 GCA_937888665.1 uncultured Acidobacteriota bacterium | reverse complement strand
CAGGTCCACGGTGGTCGCCGTGAGCTCCGAGAACCGGATCATGAAGTTGACGTCGGCCGCCGGATAATCCGTGCTCCATCCGTAGCCCTCACGTTCACTCCGCACGCTCGTGTACACCAAACGGCAGAAGGTAAAACCGTTATCGCGGTGTTCGGCCGGTTTGAAGCGGGGAGGGAAGCGGCTGCCTCGAGACCCGCCCCACCCGATCTGCGCCGACACGGCCGAGGCCAGGCCGGCCGCGATCAGCGCCGCCAGGGCGAGCCGTGTCGTCCACCGGGCGGTTGCGCGCATGACGTCTCGGGGGCCTCCATGCCGGGGAAACAGATGGGCCCGATTGTGACACAGCGTCTCGGGGGCGGGCCGGATTCTTTTGCCTGGCGCTGCCGGTTGCTTGCGCCGCTTGCCCCGCCTGGGCGATCATGCACAAGTACATGTGTACCTAAGGGGGATCGTGGATGAGAGTGCGATGGTGTGGGTTGGTGGCGGTGGTGCTGATGGCGTGTGTCTCGTTCGTGCCAGGGGCGGCGATGGGACAGACGGCCGCGCAGGAGAACTGGACGGCGCCGCGGACGGCATTCGGGCAGCCGGACCTGCATGGGACCTGGGCCAACAACCGCGCCACCCCGATGGAGCGGCCTGAGCAGTTCGGAGACAAGGCCACGCTGACGGACGAGGAACTGGCGGAGTTGACCAGTCAGATCGCCGCGTTCCGGAACTCGGAGCAGGCGGGCGACCTCCTCGGCGATCGGCTCATCCAGCAGGCGCTCGGCAACTCAGAGTTCCAGGATTTCGACGCCGAGACCGGCAACTACAACGCGTTCTGGCTGGTGGATCGGGCACTCGACAATCGGACGTCGCTGATCACCGCGCCGGCAGCCGGACGCCGTCCCGCGCGGACCGAGTCGGCTCAAGCCCGTGCGGCTGACCGCTCCGCGTCGCGCGGCGGACCCTCAGACGGTCCCGAGAGCCGTGGTCTTGGCGACCGCTGCCTGCATTTCGAGGTGCCCAGTATGGGATCCGGCTACAACAGCTATTTCCAGCTGCTGCAGACTCCTGACCAGGTCACCATCATCCAGGAAATGGGCCACCTCGTGCGCACGATTCCGCTCGATGGACGGCCGCACCTCGACGACAAGATTCCCCAGTGGATCGGGAACGCGCGCGGTCGGTGGGACGGCGACACGCTCGTCGTTGAAACACGCAATTACGACCCGCAGAGCGGCTACAGCGGCGGCTCGTCGAATTTGGTGCTGGTCGAGCGTTTCTCGCGTGTGGCGCCCACCGTGCTGCGGCAGGAGCTCACGCTGACCGACCCGGACACCTGGACGAGCCCCTGGACCGTCGAGCTGCTGCTGGATGAGAGCCGGGATCTCCTCTTTGAATATGCGTGCCACGAGGGCAACTACGCCATGCCCGGCATTCTGGGCGGTGCACGTGCCGAAGAACGGGCCGCCGACAGCGGCCAATGAGCCGTCGAGCGGTTTCGTAGCAACGCCCGTCCCGTCGCCCGGGCTGCGGCGGACAGGCAGGGCCGTTTGATAGCGCGTCGTCACGACGCAGGAATACGCCGATATGCAATCACGATACGCTGCGATCGTCATGGCCGCGGGTGCGGTCCTCATGTTGTCTGCACCCGCCAACGCCGGCCAGGACCCGCCCCGCACCCCCTGGGGCGACCCGGACCTGCAAGGCATCTGGAACAACTCGACGACGACGCCGCTCGAGCAGATGACCGAGGAGGAGATCGCGCAGGGGCGCGCGGCCCAGCGTCCGGTGGTCGAGGCGACACGTGGAACCGGCGCCGCGTTTCCTGAGCAACGGGGGGCCCTCGATCGGCCCTCACTCATTATCGACCCGCCCGACGGTCGGATGTCGATGACCCCGCACGCGGTGCAACGCCTGATCGACCGCGAGAACGCCAGGAGCGGTCGCGGCGAGTCCGATTCGTGGCTTGACCGGAACTCCTGGGAACGGTGTCTCACCAGGACGCTGCCGGTTGGCATGATTCCAAACCTCTACAACGCCAACTATCAGATCTTCCAGACCCCCGATTATCTGGTGCTCGTGATGGAGATGATTCACGAGGCGCGGATTATCCCGCTCGATGGACGCCCGCACGCGGCGGATGGTATCCGGCAATGGCTTGGTGATTCGCGCGGGCACTGGGACGGCGAGACATTGGTCGTTGAAACCGTGCATTTCAACGACAAACTGGACGGGGGCGACTATCAGCCCTCGCACATTCTGCAAACCGGGCATCGTGGAACCGGGGAGACCCTCACGTTGGTCGAGCGTTTCACCCTGACTGATCGCGACACTATCGACTACCGCTTTACCGTGGAGGACCCGCAGACCTACACGCGTCCCTACACGGCCGCCATCCCGATGGATCGCTCCGCCAGCGACATCACGCTCTTTGAGTACGCCTGCCATGAGGGGAACTACGGCATGGTGAATCTGTTGCACGCCGGGCGCAACGATGAGGAGCAGGCGCTCACGCTGGGGGCCCTGGTCTCACAGCAGCGGAAGGATGCGGGGCACCCGGGTGTTCGAGAGCCGGCGGTGCCGTTCGTGCCGGCTGAGGGTCAGCCCTGATGGGGCGTGCCTCACGGTACTGAGGAGAGCGACTTGAAGAGACTGGGACTCGCCGCGGCGTTGCTGCTCGTCTGTATCGTCCCCGCGGAGGGACAGCAGCTGTCAGACCTCGCATTGCCCACGCTCGGGATTTCGCCGTCCGACCCAGCCCTGTCTGGCCTCATTCTCGACACCGTGACCCCGCTGCGTCCGCTGCGTATCCCCGGACTCACGACGCCCCTCACCCCGGTGCCGGTGTTTGACCTCACCGCCCCGACCTCCGGTCTCGGCTACGACAGGCTGTCAGGGAGTTCGTACCGATGGACAACGACCCCGGGTGGCGGCACCCGCCTGCGGGGGATCATCCCGGGCGCCGGCGGGTCGAGCTGGAGTGGCTCGGTGTCGGCTAGCGGAACCGTCTCTGGGGTCGACAGCACTCTGAACCCGTTTCGCTACGACCCTCGCAGCGGGGCACGCGTGCATACCGCCACCGGCGAGACCTGCCTCGGCCAGGGCATCGCCGGCCCCTGCCGGTAGTCTGGCCAGTCCTGGCCCTGCCAGAAACTAGATCGGCGTAGGAAGTGGTCGGTTGGCGCGCGACCAGCGTCGCCGACAGGCGGCGTGTAGCACGCGCCGCACGCAGTGGCGCCGATCTCAGACGACGGGGAACCGGTGTGGATAAACGGATGGCGGACGACGCCCGGTGGGGGCACGCTGTCAGCACCGCGGGCAGCTACGATCAGGCGGCGCGACGTTCGTAAGTGATGGTGCAAACCGCCGACGTGTGGGACCTGGATGATCGTGCCGCCGGTGGCCGATTGGGCGGCCCGCGGCACGGGCGCGTCTTTGTCCAACGAGAGGTGCGTTCGCCAGTCGTGAGAGTAGGCCAAGTACTGCTGGAGGTGGCGGCGCAAGGTCATAGATGCCATGTAGGTCCACGGCCCGGACGAACGCAAAGGCCGGGTCGTCTGATACAACCCTCCCGAGAGTTCAACCAAAACCACAAGGATGGTGTGCTGACTCAGACGTCCCAGCGGATCCAGGAGAGCGCAGCCGAGCGGACGCTGCACGTTGCCGTGGAATTGAGCAAGACGAGTTGGAAGCTGGCGTTCAGCGACGGGGGGGCCGTCGGCCGCGGGTGGTCGCAGTGGCGGCCCGGGCGTGGGGGGCGTTCGACGCGGCGGTCGCCGCAGCCAAGACGCGGTTCGGTCTCGCGCCCGACGCCCCGGTGCGGAGCTGCTACGAAGCCGGCCGAGACGGGTTCTGGCTTCTCCACACGGGCCTGCTGATGGTAGCCCGAGTCTCGTTTCCACTGGCGGCGTCAGATGGAGCTTCTTCCAACCACGGGTGCCGCGCCGGCGATGTTTCACGGCGGCCCACTCTCCTTCACCCACAATCGACAGTCCGCTACTGTCGACGATGAGATGCATGCCGCCGCTCGTCGGTACACGAGGCAGACTGAGGTGCATCCGCTGGCCGCGCCGGGAAAGCGTCGTGTTGTCCGGCGCCGACAGATCCAGGCCAAACATCCTGAAAAGTGACCGGAGAAAGCCTTCGGTCTGCCGGAGCGGTTGATGAAAGAGCAGCCGGAGCGTCAGCGCGGTTTCGATGGCCCATCGAGTACTGCAGCTGGCCGGCACGTTTGCCGACACCCACGCTCCGCCACTCGACGATCGCGTCGGACGCCAGCCAGAGCGTGAGGTCGCCCCGTCGCACGAGCGCTCGATCGTAGGCCGGTGACCCGGATCATGCTCTTCGACAACACATTCGGGTTATTTGACCGCCCTGGCGAGGAACGATGTTATGCTTGACGTAACGCGTAATTGACGTCACACTCTTGCAGGGTGATCGTCAGCTACAAGGACAAGCGCAACGCCGATTTTGCCGCCGGAAAGCGCGTCAAGACGCTGTCAGGAATCGAGCGCGCCGCTCGACTGAAGTTCGATCGACTTGAGTCGGCGGAGCGTCTACATGACCTGGCCGCGCTGCCCGGAAATCGCTTCGAGGCGCTGAAAGGTGACCGCAAAGGTCAGTTCAGTATCCGCATCAATGACCAGTTCCGGATCTGTTTCGAGTGGCCCACTGGATCGCCCGGACCCGAGAACGTCGAGATCGTCGATTACCACTGACCAGGAGAAGTGACATGGC
>CALBET010000205.1 GCA_937888665.1 uncultured Acidobacteriota bacterium | reverse complement strand
GTATCGCGCCCAGGTCCTACTCAAGGGCCCGCAACGGGGAGAAATGCGGGGCGCGCTGCTCGCCGCACTCGACGATCGAGCCGACCTCAAACGCCGCGTCATCATCGACGTCGACCCGCTCTCGATGCTGTAAGGCCCCGATCAGGCGCCTGGGCTATTCCCCGATCACCCCGGAAAACTCCAGCGGCGACGGCGTGAAGCAGAGGATGAACATCGCCAGGGCGGCGACGGCGACCCAGATGCGGGTACGGTCAAGCGGAATGTGATGGTCCAGCGTGCGCGGATGGCGCGGCCCCATCGTGACCATCATGATCACCATGAGCACCGCCCACGCGATCCAACTGGGCGACCGGAACGTGAGAAGAATGACCACCGCTGTCGCCACGATCGTCACCAGCGTCGAGCGCGATCCCAGCGTGGCGTACGAGATGTGGCCGCCGTCGAGCTGCCCGATCGGAAACAGATTAAGCGCCGTCGCGAGCAGACCGAACCAGGCCGCGAACGCCATTGGATGCAGGTTCAGCGAGTATCCAGCCGGCGCCTCGCCCCAGATCAGCCAGGCGGCCAGACGAAACAAGAGGGGTTCGCCCAGCGAGAGTCCGACGAACTCCTCTGGCAGCGGCAACACCCGAGACAGGCTCAGTCCGAGGAAGAGCGCCGGTACCGCCACGACAAATCCGGCGATCGGTCCGGCCACACCAATGTCGAACAACATCCGTTTGGTGGGAATCGGTTGGCGAATGCGGATAAACGCGCCCAGCGTCCCGGTGAGAAACGGCGCTGGGAGAAAATAGGGGAGCGACGCCTCGACACGGTAGTATCGGCACGCAAAGTAGTGACCAAGCTCGTGACAACCCAGAATGGCCAGAATGGTGGCGCTGTACCAGAGCCCATGCCACATCGTGGCCTGGCTCTGCACCGCACCGTCGAAATCGGTCACGAACCCTTGGTAGTGCCAGCTGCCGAAGTACGTCGTGCTCCCGATGGTGGCCAGCAGCAGCACCAGATTCACCCAGGCGCGTCCTGGGCGCCGCCTCGGCACCATCGGCGGGTCAAAGATGGTGCGCGTCAACGGCACATCCTGGCGCGACGCGGGCAACCAGGTTGATTCCGGCGGTGGAGCGGGTGGGCTGGGTTGATCCACGTGAGGCGAACCCTGATTTTAGAGGACGTGTGGGCCGAACGGCCGGAGTTCAGGCGCCGATGTCTTGCAGGTCTTTGCCCGGCTTGAAGCGGATGGTGCGACCGGGAGGAATGCGGACTTCCTTGCCGGTCCGGGGGTTGCGGCCGATACCACGCTTACGAGGCTTGACCTGGAACACGCCGAACCCGCGCAGTTCGATCCGTTCGCCTCGTTGCATCGACATCCGCATCGCGTCGAACACGGCGTCAACGGCCACTTCGGCTTTGACTTTGGTGATGTCGGCGAGCTTGGACACTTCGTTGACGATGTCGACCTTGATCATACGATTTCGCTCCCGACGTCTGTAAGCATCATAGATACTGTCACTTACGGCTGTCAAGCAAGCAGCCGCGTCAGCACTCCAATTCAGGCATGACACGTCCAACGACTCCACCGCACGGCCAGGTCGCCCTTGTGGGACGGCCCAACGTCGGCAAATCTACCCTGTTCAATAGACTGACCGGCACCCGGGGCGCCATTGTCACCGCCGTCGCCGGCACCACGCGCGACGTGTTGGGTGGCGCCGTCGAATGGCAGGGGCGCGTTTTCGCCCTCGTCGACACCGGTGGCGTCGTCGGGGCGAGTCTGGACCCCATGCAGGACGCGGTGGCCGAGCGCGTCAAGCGCGCCGCCGCCACCGTCGACCTGCTCCTCTTCGTGGTGGACGGCCGCGAAGGCCCGGTGCCGGCTGACGACGAGGTGGCTGAGGAACTGCGTAAACACGGCGTGCCGGTCGTGGTGGCCGTGAACAAGACGGACGACCGCCGCGCCCGTGGCCGGACCGCGGAGTTCCATCGGTTCGGCTTCGAGCCCATTGTCGAGATTGCCGCAGAGCACGGGCTCGGTATCGGCGACCTCCTCGACGAGGTGGTGAGCCGCTTGCCGCCAGCACCGGGTCAACTGGCCGCCCTGGCCACGGCACCCGAAGACGCCGCTCCCCCAGAGGACCAGACGCGAATCGCGATCGTGGGACGCCCGAATGTGGGCAAGTCGTCACTCGTCAACCGGTTGGTCGGCGCAGATCGGGTCATGGTGAGCCCCGTCCCGGGCACGACCCGAGATGCGGTGGACGAAATCATCCGCTGGCATCACCGCGAGTTGCGGGTCATCGACACCGCCGGCATACGACGCCCCGGCAAGGTGGCGGCCGGTGGCCAGGTCGAAGCGGTGAGCGTGGTCCGAGCCCGTCACGCGATGGAGCAGGCGGATGTCTCGGTCCTCGTCATCGACGCCTCAGCCGGTGTCACGCGGCGCGACGCCTCGATTGCCGGCGAAGCGGAGGCCGCCGGCTGCGGTCTCGTGATCGCCGCCAACAAATGGGACCTCGTGCGCGGCCAGGAGGGCACCTTCGCAAAGGAGTTCGACCTGGACGCCCGCGAGGCGCTCAAGTTCGCAGACTATGCCCCCATCGTCCATCTGTCGGCACTGACGGGGGAGCGGACAGCCCGGCTTCTCGAACGGGTCGACGAAGTGGGAGAGGCGCGGCGACGCAAGGTGACGACTGGCGAGCTGAATCGAATGCTGGAGGCCGCCGTGCGGCTGCAGGCCCCGTCGGGCGAGGGCAAGGGGAGTGTCAAAATCAAATACGCCGTGCAAAGCGGAACCGCGCCCCCGGTGTTCACACTCTTCACCACACGCGGAGAGCGGCTGCACTTCTCCTACGAACGTTTTCTGAAGAACCGTCTGCGCGAGGCATTCGGCTTCACAGGCACCCCGATTCGACTCAAGGTACGCGGCCGCTGACAGGCACCTGGCGCGCGCCGGGCGCTGAGCCCGCAGTGTATAATGCATACGTTTGAAGCTCGGCAATGACGACACCGGTCAAGATTCCGAAGCGTACGGCCTACAAGGCCGCCGACGTCTGCACAATCGTCGAGGTGCAGCCGTATGTGCTGCGCACCTGGGAGGCGGAGTTTCCAGAT
Organism: uncultured Acidobacteriota bacterium; assembly: GCA_937888665.1. Taxonomy (GTDB): domain Bacteria; phylum Acidobacteriota; class Vicinamibacteria; order Vicinamibacterales; family UBA8438; genus UBA8438. Next base: position 5,647 of record CALBET010000205.1, on the reverse strand, counting down.
ATCGGGGTTCCGCAAAGCGACGGGCGCGCGCGGATCTACCGGCAGTCTGACATCGACAAAGTCATCAGGATCAAGGAGTTAATCGTCGTTGAGGGGCTCACGCTCGGCGCCGCGCGGCGCAAGCTGGTGAAAGAGACGCCAGCCAACGACGAGTCCGAACCGTTCTTGTTCGACACCGACGACGGCGCCGAGGCACGGGCGCGGGTAGAGGAAGTCAAATCGGGGCTGCGGTCGCTGTTGGAGTTGCTGTCAGGGCCAGGCAACGGCGCGACGGCCGCAGGCGGATCGGCGGCGGGTTCGGCCGACGGCGAGTCGGTAGCCGAGACGACCGCACCGGTGCCCGCAAAGAAGAAAGCGGCCGGCGCGCGGCAGCCCAGCCGCGGGGCCAAACCGGCCCAAGAACGGGCGTAGCTCGATCACGGTGCCCCCAAGGCCGCGGCAGGCCGGTCTGTGATCGAAAATCGTTTCGCGTCGGGATGTGGCGCAGTCTGGTAGCGCACCTGACTGGGGGTCAGGGGGTCGCTGGTTCGAATCCAGTCATCCCGACCAATAAACACGGGCTCAATCGAGAAATCGGTTGGGCCCGTTTGCTCTTTGGGTGGCACATGGGTGCCATTTGGGTCTACGGACGCTTACATGCAACGTCGTATGCGCGACGAGGTCATCGAGTGGATACGAGATTAGGCTACCCCAGGCCGGACTGCCGTCGTGGCATCCCACGACTTCGACGACCTCGTCGAGACTGCTTCTGCAGCGCTCTCTATTCGCGCAGGTTCCACGACCATGCATACGCTCCCCGACGATCCCGCCGCTCGCGACGGATTACTCGATTTGCTTGCTCGTGGGGCCTGACTGATGGGGACGCACTCGGCTACAGTTGACCCGACCGCCTTTCAGTCCTGCCCAGCTCTGCCGGCCAAGTGGTCCTCCGGACGCTGGCCGACTATCTCCCCTACCCTCACCGCGCGCTGCTCCGAGTGCCAGCGGTACACCCTGCTCGACCATGTGATCGTGTGGAACGAGCGCTCGTTACGCCACCATCGCCAGCAGCACCTCGCCTACTATCATCAGCGACGCCACCACGGGGTACGCACCGTGCAACGACGCCCCGGGACGATGACCCAACCGGGAACTGAACAACTGACCGAAAGACGCGCAGGATGACGACCACGAGGCACCGGAATCACGCGCTCGCGAAACGATGCAACTGCGCTTGCCGCGATCAGATCAGGAAAGGGCTCCACGGGCAGCAGCAGAGCGGCGCCGCCCCGGTGACGTTGGAGCACGCGAATGACGCCTCGTAGTCAACCGGGGCTCAAGTCCGCAGCCGTGACTCGACAAGCCCCGCCGCTTCCCCTCTGGGTCAACCTGCTGGACGCGGTGGCGCTGGTGTACGCGGTACTCGCGTTGTCGGTCGTGTGCGTCGGCGGGGTCGACGTCAGCTTCCTCGGGGTCCATGTCACCGCCACGGCGCTCCCGCGCGTGCTGCTGTACTGCGTGGGCAGCCTGGTCGTGCGGCACGCCGTGTGGCGCCGGCATCCCCTGCACCGACGCCTGCTGACCTGGGTCTCGCGTTGGAGAGGCTCCGAGTCGGCACGCGCGGTGTGGCCGGTCTTCGCCGTCTCTCGGATTGGCGTCCTGACGGTGGGGTTTCTCGGTGTGCTGTTGGTCGGGCTCAGCAGCGACCCGCCGTTCCGTGTCTCCCGCAACGAGTTGTCGAATCTGTCGGCACGATGGGACGCGGGGTGGTATCTGGGTATCGCCGAGGACGGATACGAAGCGGCGTCCGGACCGGAGACCCAGCAGAACATCGCCTTTTTCCCGGCCTATCCCGTCCTGACCCGCGCCGTGGGTGCCCTGCTCGGCGCCGGCGTCGTGCAGCGGACGGTCGACCCCTTTCCCGAAGCGTCGAGACGGTACGTGCTGGCCGGGCTGCTGGTCGCGCTGGGCGCCTTCTTCGCGGCGCTCGTGTATCTGTATCGCCTGGCCCGGGACTGTTTCGACACGCGGGTGGCTCGGGCCAGTGTGCTGCTGCTGGCGGCCTACCCATTCGCCATCTTCTTTTCGGCGCCGTACACCGAATCGCTGTTCCTGCTGAGCGCGGTCGCGACGTTCTACCATTTTCGACGAGCGGAGCATGGGCGGGCCGCGCTCTGGGGGCTCCTGGCCGGGCTCACCAAGGCCAATGGGTGCCTGTTGAGCGTGCCTCTGGCCATCCTGGCGCTCCAGCAGGCGGGACTGTTGTGGCGCGGAGCGTCGACCCGCCTGGTGCCGGTGCCGACACGCACCCCGGCTGCTCACGCCGGCGCGATGGCGGCCGCGTCCATGCCGGGCATTGGCATGGTCCTCTTCTCAGCCTACCTGTTTCTGCTGACCGGTCGCCCGTTGGCGTGGCTCGACGTGCACCGGCTCGCCTGGGAACGGAGCTACGTCGGACTCGGCGACTGGGCGCTCGGTCGCTACGGGTTTGTGATGGATCACGACCTGTACTCCTATGCGGTGGCCGAACCGATCGAGCTGTTATATGTCGTCGCGGTCGGCTTGGTGCTGTCACTGGTGTGGCCCGTGTCCAGGCGCTTGGGTCTGCCCTATGGGGTGTGGATGGTGCTGACCGTGGTCCCGCCCTTGATGGCCGGAGGGTTCGTCTCGATGGGCCGGTTCACCTCAGTGCTCTTCCCGCTGTTTCTCTATGCGGCCGCGACCTTGCCCCGGCGATGGGTCGTGCCGGCGGCGCTCGTCTCGGCGCAGCTCCAGGCATTGATGGCGGTCCTCTTCTACACGTGGCGTCCGTTGTATTGACATCGCCCCAGCTCAACTCGCCTGGCCTCGAAGGTCTCCAGGCGACTCAATCCGTGACACCCAGATGAAACCGTTTAAACTAGCAGCGGAGGTCTCGCACATGCCGCATAGAGTCTTGGCTCTCATCGTTCTTCTCGTGTTCGCCGCTCCCGGTATCTCGCTCGACTCTGGCACGGTGACGGCCCAGACGCGGGAGGCGTCGTCGGCGGTCTCGCGGACCCCGGATGGGCACCCCGATCTGACGGGCCTCTATGACGTGGCGACGATGACGCCGATCGACAGGCCCGCCGAATACGGCGACCGGCTGCTCCTCACCGACGAGGAGGTGGCCGCGATGGTGCAATACGAGGAGCAGCGCAACGTACGCGATCTCGAGCCCCTGGCCCCCAATCGGTCCGCGCCCCCCGTTGGCGGAGATACCTCGCCGACCAACTCATACCTCGAGGGGCTGTTCCGATTGGGCGGCGGAACCGTGGGCGGTTACAACCTGTTCTGGCTCAGTCCAGGCGAGCGTCCCGTGACCATAGACGGGCGAGCACGGACCTCTGTCGTCGTGGACCCTGTCAATGGCCGCGTGCCGCCGATGACAGCGGAAGCGCAACAGCGTATGGCGGCACTGCTGGCGAACCGGGCACGGCCCGATGCCGGCGAGAGCGACGCCGGAGGTTCAAGCAGCCAGTACGACGCGGCCGACCGGCGGCCGCTCGCGGAGCGGTGCATCCTCGGCTTCGGCTCCACGTCAGGGCCACCGACATTGCCCAACTACTTCTACAACAACCTCAAGTTCATCGTGCAGACGGAAGACTGGGTGATGATCTACAACGAGATGGTCCACGACACCCGCATGATTCCCATTGGTGGCGATCACCTGCCGCCGCACGTCAAGCAGTGGATGGGCAACTCGGTCGGTCGTTGGGACGGCGATACGCTGGTCGTCGAGACGACGAACTTCTCCGACAAGACTCGTTTCCGCGGCTCGGGCGAAGATTTGAAAGTCACCGAGCGCTTCACCCTTGCCGAAGACGGGACGATCCTGTACCGATTCACAGTCGAGGACCCATCGACGTGGGAGCGGGCGTGGACGGGCGAGTACCCCTGGAACCCCAGCCAAGACGGGATCTTCGAGTACGCCTGCCACGAGGGCAACTATGCGCTCGAAACCGTGCTTCGCGGCGCTCGACTCGGCGATGCGAAGGCGGTTGAGAACGGTCGCTAACGGCCACGTCCCGGTCGAGCGACCTGTCGCGAGCCTGATACGCCTCCAGCCGTAGCAGCCCGTGGTGAAAGTCGCACGTCGGTAGAATGTCTACTCTGGGAGGGCAAACACGAAAAGGTTGTTCCCCGAGCTCGGCCGAAGCTCTGGCGTGAGACCGAGGAAGTGCGCTGCCGTGCTCCCGGCTCCGGTGCCGACCGCCACATACTGGCGGCCATCGACGGCGTAGGTGATCGGAAATCCCGTCACCGATGACCCGAGGTTGATCTCCCACAAGACCTCGCCGGTTTCGTGGTCAAACGCCCGGAAGCGACCGTTGACATCGCCGCCAAAGACCAATCCACCACCGGTGGCCACCAGAGACATGGTGGCTGCCCGTTGTTCATGAAGCCAGGTCGTGGCGCCGGTCTCCGCAGAAATCGCTCGTATGGTCCCCGCATGCGTGGTGCCCGGCGCGAGCTGGTGGCGATAGGCAATCGCATAGTTTGCGGAACGGCTCTCCGCGGGTCCGACCGGGGTGTCATCGGGAAACGTCGTCGTCGCCATCATTCGGGCGCAGGTGTTACGCAGTGGCATGTACATCGTGTTCGTGAGGGGACTGTAGGCACCCGCCTCCCAGTCCTTGCCGCCATTCCAGGTCGGACAGGTAAACACCTCTTGCCCTAACGCGCTGAACACGACTTCCGGGTTTTCCGACACCGCACCTGTCGCGCCATCGATGTGTGTGATGACGTTCTGAGTCACCGTCGGCGTGGCCCACAAGAACTCGCCGGTTGCCCGGTCGAGGGTGTACACCACCCCGGTCTTCCCCGGAATGCCCGTCACCACCTGCCGCACCTCGCCGGGCCGCAGCCGCGGGTTGATCCAGCTCACGGCCGACGGATCCGGCGTCACCGGCGTATCCACCAGCAAGCGTTCGAACGGGTGGTCGAGGTCCCAGTGGTCGTTCAGGTGCTGGTAGTACCACACGATCGCGCCCGTGTCGGCGTCGAGCGCCAGCGTCGAGTTGTGGTACAGGTGCTTGTTCTCCACCCCACCGAGCATGAACTTCGGGGCCGGCGATGTGACTGACGTCCCGACGTAGATCAGGTTCAAGGCCGGGTCGTAGCTCGGCACCATCCACGCCCCGACGTGTCGTCGCTCCTCGAACGGCACGTCGCCCCAGGTGTCATCACCTGGTTCACCCGGCGCCGGAATGAGACGTCGCCGCCACAGCTCTGCGCCGGTGGTCGCATCATGTGCGGTCACCACGCAGGCGTCCGGCCCACCCTTGGCTGAACAGCTGCGTCCCGAGATGACCTTGCCGTTGGCGACGATGGGCCCCGAGCCTTGGATGGCGGGATTGACGCGGTAGTCCAGGACCTGGGTCTCCCACACCTCCCGACCCGTCTGCGCATCGAGCGCGAACAGGTGGTCGTCTGCGCTGGTGTCGATGATGAGGCTGTCGTAGATGGCGATGTTGCGATTGTTGGTCGCCAGCGCGCCGTTCAGGTACTCGCCAATGTCGTCTGGAACCTCCCGTCGATGCTCCCAGATAAGGTCGCCGGTGGCCGCATCAAGGGCCTGAATCACATCGTTCGGGTTCGGCATGTACATCACGCCGCCGTAGGCAAGCGGTGTGCCGGACTGAAACCC
>CALBET010000204.1 GCA_937888665.1 uncultured Acidobacteriota bacterium | reverse complement strand
ACGTGCTCCGCCGGACCCTCCGAGAGATATCGGGGTTTGGGGTGCGGCAGGTGATGAACTTCACCGACGTCGACGACCGCACCATCATCGAGTCGCAGAAGGCCGGGCTCTCGCTGCGTGACTACACCGACCAGTACATCGCCGCGTTCCGTGAGGACGCCGCCGTCCTGGGCCTCGAACCCGTTGAGGAAACGCCCCGCGCCACCGACGAGGAGAACCTGCGGTCGATGGTCGAGATGATCCAGGCCCTGGAAGCCAACGGCCACACGTATCGGAGCGACGGGTCTGTCTACTTCAAAATCTCCACCCTGCCAGACTATGGCAAGTTGGCCCGACTGGACCATGACGGCATCCAGGCCGGCGCGCGCGTTGATGCTGACAAATACGAGAAGGACGACGCGCGTGACTTCGTCCTCTGGAAGGCCACTACAGAACACGAGCCGACCTGGGATTTCGGCGTGGGACCGGGACGCCCCGGCTGGCACATCGAGTGCTCCGCCATGGCCCTGCGACTGTTGGACGGGGCCCCAATCGACATCCACGCCGGCGGGGTCGACCTGGTGTTTCCGCACCACGAGAACGAGATTGCCCAGGCCGAAGGGGCGACCGGCCAGCCGTTCTCTCGTTTCTGGGTGCACTGCGAACATCTGCTCCTCGACGAAGGCGTCAAGATGTCGAAGTCGCTCGGCAACGTCTTCACCGTGTCGGAGGTGCTCGAGCGCGGGTATCGCGCCTCGACGCTGCGCTACGTCCTGCTCTCGGTGCATTACCGCAAGCAGCTGCGGTTCGCCTGGGGCAGTCTGGATCAGGCTGACGAGGCGCTGAAGCGACTAATGGCCTGCCTGACCCGCATGGAGGCGATTGCCGCCCTCCCCGCCGGTGAGGGCGGCGAGGCGAACCGCGAGTTGGCCGAACGCATGGAGCGGGTGAGCCAGGAGTTCGGCGCCAAGCTGGAGCAGGACCTCAATGTGCCTGGCGCCCTCGGCGTCATGTTCGAGCTGGTGCGTCACCTGAACACCGCCATGGACGACGGGGAACTCGGACGACCCGAGGCCGAGATGGTCCTCCCGGTGTTTGAGCGATTCGACGCCGTGCTCGGCGTGATGGCCCTGCGGCGTGCCGAAGAGGCCACGCCAGACGTCCCCGTCGACGAAATCGAACAGCGTATCGCGGACCGCAAGGCTGCTCGCGCCAGACGCGACTTCGCCGCCGCTGACGGCATCCGAGACGACCTCGAAGCCCGCGGTGTCGTCCTCGAGGACACCGCCGACGGCACCCGCTGGAAGCGAAAATAGCACTGGCCCAGGTCTTGCGTTTCTCGACGCAGGACCATGACCCGCGCACGACAGTCACTCGGCAAACAGGGGGAAGACCTCGCCTGCCGCGAGCTTCGTCGCCGCCGGTACGCAATTCTTGCGCGCCGGTATCGCACCAGATTCGGCGAAATCGACATCATTGCCCGCGACGACGACACGCTCGTCTTCGTGGAGGTCAAAACCCGTCGCCGCGGCCGGTTCGGCGGCGCGACCGCCGCTGTCGGGTTCCACAAGCAGCGCCGGCTCATCAACATGGCGCGCAGCTATCTCATGGGGGTCAGCGGACGGCTGCCGCCGTGCCGGTTCGACGTGGTCGGCGTGACGCTGGCCGAAGGGGCCCCGCCCGTCCTCGATGTGGTGGTCAACGCGTTCGTCGTCAGCTGAGGCCGCGTCGTCCGGATTGGGTCTGTCTTGATGCGGCCAAACCCGTTGTGGTACCGTAACTTGCGTAGGCCGGGCGAGCGGGAATAACTCAGTGGTAGAGTGCGACCTTGCCAAGGTCGAAGTCGCGGGTTCGAATCCCGTTTCCCGCTCCATTTTCTTCCCTTCGATGCGTCCCATCGCATCCGCAGGAACCGCCGGACAGGCAGTGGCTCCTGCCGGCCTTGTCTTGAGTGGCGCCGTGGCCAAGTGGTAAGGCAGAGGTCTGCAAAACCTCCATCCCCGGTTCAAATCCGGGCGGCGCCTCCATTTTTTTCAACAACCTGCAGGTGGGACCGGGCGCGGAGGCGCCCGACTGTAACCCGAACTGTAACCACGGGGGCGTAACGGGGCGTGTCGTGGAGAACCGCAGGCCGGCTCTGCCGTCCGACGGGCCCGTCGGCGTCGTTTCTGGATGTTTCGAGCACCGGCCGTGATCCACTCCGTTGCAAGGGGCAACGCGTTGGGGGGTGCGGGAACCGGGCTTCAGATGCCTGCCTTTGACACCGTTGCGCTCTCTTGATCATAGTCGGCGGTGCATCGCGGGACACGCGAGCTGCGGGGTTCGCGGTCCGTCACGCGTTGGAGAGAACGAGGTTTTCACGATGTCGCAGAAGCGCGGACGGAAACGGCCTCCCGGACCACCCGTCGTGTTCATCTCCTATGGAGCCGCCGACAGACGGATCGTCACTCGGCTGGCGAAAGACCTTCGGAAGCGGGGCGCAGATGTCCGTTTCGACCGCAACCTCACAGGGGGGCAAAGGTATATCGACCAAATTCTAGAGTGGATTCGAGCGGCCGACCACGTAGTCGTCGTGCTGTCTAAGGCGGTGAAGGGGTCCCAGTGGGTTGCGTTCGAGGCCGGTGCGGCGCTCAGTCACCTGGGTCCCGGTCGGTTTCATCTTCTGGGGCTCGAAGGAAGCGCGGTGCCGCCATACGCGCTGAACCGGCATGTGGAGCCGATCGCCAACCCGGAGGAGTACGATCACGGTCTGCACAAGCTCTGCCGAGATCTGGACATCCCGGAGGACGTCGACCTCAAGCCCCCGAAGACCCGACGTGACGAGAAGTGCCTCAAGGTCTTCCAGGCCGGCGACCAATGGATGGAGCTGTTGACGAGCGACCATGAACTCGACTGCGTGCTGGTGCATGGGAGCGATCAGCGCGCCCGCGTTCAGTGGAGGCAGTCAAGACAGGACGTGAGCGAGGCAAAGGCCGGCATGCTGCAGGTAAGCCCGGCGCCGGATGAACACGCGTGGGGCACCTTCCGCGTCGGTGGGCAAGGCGGCTGGAGA
>CALBET010000203.1 GCA_937888665.1 uncultured Acidobacteriota bacterium | reverse complement strand
ACCGGCGTTCCTCCGGGTGCTGCGGCGTGAGCGTGGTGACTCTGCAGAAACACTCGGCGGCCTCGCGAGTGCGCTGCTGCCGATGCAGCAGGATGCCCAGGTTCTGGTAGACATCGCTCCGTGTCGGGTCCAGTCGACACGCCGAACGATAGGCCGCCTCGGCCTCCGTGGGCTTCCCCTGCGCGCTGAGCAGCACGCCCAAGTTGCAGTATGCGCCGGCGTGCGTTGGATTCAGCGCGATCGCTCGCTCGTAGGCGGCAACGGCCTCTTCCACTTTGCCCTGGGCTTTGAAGATGATGCCGAGATTGCTGTAGCAGTCCGCTTGGTCCGGCTGGAGGGCGAGACTCTGCTCGATCAGCGCCACTCCGTGGTCGCTCTCTCCGCGTTGGTGGGCCAGCACGCCAGCATAGTGCCGCACGCCGGGGTGATCTGGGGCTAGCTCAAGCAGCTTGCCGTAGATTTCGTCAGCCTCGTCAAGCCGGCCGTCTTTCTGGAACGCGGTCGCGACCAACATCGCTTCGTCCAGCGTGACCCCGGTGGTCTGAGTCGCAGGCTTCGTGCTGATCCGCTGTTTGGTCCGCAGCTTGGTTCGACGTCGGGTCCGAGGCTTAGTCGAAGGCATAGTCGAAATCACCGTCAGCCACGCCGAGCCGCACACCGCGCAGCTCGGTTCCCGCCATCGTGCGCGCCAGGAACTCGCGGCTCATGGTCGGCAGCAAGGTATTCGTGAGAATGGCATCAATCATCCGCCCGCCGCTCTCAACCTCTGTGCACCGGCTCACGATGAGAGCAACGGCCGCATCGTCGTAGGCGAACGGAATCTTGTGGTGCTCGCGGACCCGCTTCGCGACCCGGTCGAGTTGCAGCCGAACGATGCTGCCCAGCACCGAGTCATCCAAGGGATAGAACGGAATGACGACCAGGCGGCCAAGGAGCGCCGCGGGAAATTTCTCCAGCAGCGGCGTGCGCAGCGCCTGGGCTATCCCCTCCGGTTCTGGCATCAGCTCGGGGTCTTTACACATGTTGTCGATCACCTCGGTGCCGACATTCGACGTCAGCAGGATGATCGTGTTCTTGAAGTCGATGAAACGGCCCTCGGCATCCTCCATCCACCCCTTGTCGAAGACCTGGAAGAAGAGTTCGTGGACATCCG
>CALBET010000202.1 GCA_937888665.1 uncultured Acidobacteriota bacterium | reverse complement strand
CGCTCGCCCAGTACAAGGCGAGAAGAGGGAAAATACCGGCAGTATTTGACCGATGAACAACGCAGATCGGTGGGATGCAGCGCCCGTCGAATGCAGCGTGACTTTCACCACGGGCTGCTAGCCGCCTCTCGGCGGACAAGCTGGAGACGTTGTCGGGGGGGGGACGCTGGCATACCCTTGTGACTCCCTCGAGCGGCCGCACGGCGGCGGAACCACGGAGACGACGATGATCTATAAAAGCCCCTACCCTGACGTGGACATCCCGGATGTATCGCTCCAGGACTTCCTCTTCCAACATGCGGCCAGATACACAGACAAGGCGGCCTTGATCGACGGGCCCACTGGACGCGTTCTGACCTACGGACAGCTGGTGGACGCCGTGCGAAGGACCGCGGCAGGTTTGGCCGCGCGCGGATTTGGCAAGGGTGACGTCGTCGCCATCTGCAGTCCCAACGTTCCGGAGTACGCCATCGCGTTCTTCGGGGTCGCCACCGCCGGCGGCGTCAACACCACGGTCAATCCGCTCTACACGGCCGACGAGCTGAGGCGGCAGCTGGTCCTCAGCCGCGCGACCTTCGTGGTGACAGTGCCGCCGCTCGTCGACAAGGCGACGCAGGCCATCGCCGGCACGTCAGTGCGTGAGATCTTCGTGTTCGGTGCAGCGGACGGCGCGACGCCGTTCGCGGCGTTGGCGGAAGGGGACGGCCCCCCACCCGAGATCGAGATCAATCCACGAGAGGACTTGGTGGCGCTGCCGTACTCGAGTGGCACTACGGGCCTCGCGAAGGGCGTGATGCTGACGCACCGCAACCTGGTCTCGAACCTGTGCCAGACCCACGCGGTCGAACAGCTCTCCGCGGAAGAGGTCTTGATCGGAATTCTGCCGTTCTACCATATCTACGGGATGGTGGTGCTCATGGGCGGGGCGTTGCGGGCCGGTGCCACGATTGTCACGATGCCGCGGTTCGATCTGGAGCAGTTCCTTGAACTGCTCCAGACCCATGCGGTGACGATGGCGTACCTCGTCCCACCCATCGTGCTCGCCTTGGCCACGCACCCTCTGGTGGACAACTACGACATCACCGCGCTGAAAGACATCATGTCCGGCGCCGCCCCGCTCCCGGCGCCAGTGGCGAAGGCCTGCGTCGAACGGCATGGGGTGATTCTGCGCCAGGGGTACGGGCTCACCGAGACCAGCCCGGTGACCCATGCCAACGGGAAGGACCGGGAGATCAAGCACGACTCGGTTGGGGTGGCGCTACCCAACACCGAATACCGCATCGTCGATCTCACGACCGGGACTGATGCGGACGCCGACACGCTGGGCGAGATCTGGATTCGCGGACCGCAGGTGATGAAAGGCTACCTGAACGACCCAGCGGCCACGCGCGACATGCTCGACGAGGACGGCTGGCTCCACACCGGCGATATCGGGCGCGCCGACGCCGACGGGTATCTGTTCGTGGTCGATCGCGTCAAGGAACTCATCAAATACAAGGCGCTCCAGGTGGCCCCCGCGGAGCTTGAGGCGATCATCCAGGCGCACCCCGGTGTGGCCGACGTCGCCGTCATTCCGGTTCCCGACGTCGAAGCAGGTGAAATTCCGAAGGCATTCGTCGTGCGGGTACCGAATGTCGATGTGACCGCCGAAGCGATCATGGCGTACGTCGCCGACCGGGTGGCCCCGCACAAGAAGGTCCGAGAGGTCGAATTCATCGACACCATCCCCAAGGTGGCCTCGGGCAAGATCCTGCGACGAGAGCTTCGGGACCGCGACCGTGCCACACGTGAAGGCGCGGCGTCGTAACTTAGACGGGGCTGCGCCCCGAAACCCCACGCGGCCGCTCCGCGGGGACCCCGACTGCCCCACGCCGCGGCCGCGGGGCGCGCATTGTCGCGCGCCTGG
>CALBET010000201.1 GCA_937888665.1 uncultured Acidobacteriota bacterium | reverse complement strand
AGTCCAGATACGCCCCGGTGAAACGCCTCCAACCGGCGTGGCGTCTTGATCTAGTGGGACCACTGCCCGGCCGGGTCAATGTGGCCCCGCCGCTGGTCGCGACCCAACCTCCGGTCGTGCCCTCAAGAGCAACCCGGCTGGGCATTTTCGACCATCTCCTCTGCTCCTAAGACACGTCGCCATGGTAGGGGGACGCGCACAGCCACCTCGGGCTAGCTCCCAGAAATGTGCCCGTCGCGTTTTTAGGACCTCGGCTATGCAGCCGGACGGTTGCAGCGATTGGAATGGAGGCCTGCGGAATGAACGAAAAAAGCCGCCAAAGACGTTGGCCCGGTGAACATCGAGGTTCGCGTATGAGCGAATTGAGGACTGCGATGCGCCGCCGGTGCTGCTCGTCCAGAGAGTAGGAGCGCGCTGGTCGAATGTCCTGACGGCTTCTGCGCTGCGCTCTCAGAGCGCGCGCTGCACGTGATTCGGTTCGACAACACCATCATCCGGCTGATGGCGGTATGTCCAGGGTGCGTCTCCGTATCGATCTCTGCCACTTGAAGGGCCGCCGTACGCCCGTGGTGTCTGGAACACCGGTGGTTGAGGGTCGCCCCGCGCCGCGGCGCCTTTTCCGAACCGGCAGCGTCCGCCCGCGCACCAACTGACTCGGGACACATGCCTCAGCGTCACGCGGTGCTCCAATGACATTAACCTTGGACCCAGCCGTGGCCCTCTCTATAATGCACTCGAGGGTTCCCAATGCCAGTCCTGTTCGGACATCTCAGGCGGCCCGGTCGGTCAATCTGGTCTGGCCTGGGGTTTACCCTGGCGTTGGCCGAAATCGTCGTCGTCGGTCCGCTGGTTTCCCCCCTCCATGCGCAGCAGTCGGTGCAACGCGCGTTGTATGTCAGCGTCCTGACCGGCGACGGCGTACCAATTCAGGGGCTCCGCGACATCGACTTTCTCGTTCATGAAGACGGCGTCGACCGCGAGGTCCTGCGCGCAGAGCGGTCGACGGCCCCCATGCAGGTGGCGATTCTGGTCGACACGAGTGAAGCCGCCAGGCGGATCATCGGTGACCTGAGGCGCGGCGTCGAGAGCTTCGTCCATGAGCTGCCGGACGACACGACGATCGCCCTCATCACGTTCGCTGGCGCCCGGAGCGTGCTGGTGGAATCGACGACCCGCGGCGAGCGACTGCAATCAGGCATCTCGAAACTGTTCTCTCGGCCGGACACCGCCACGTACCTGGTGAACGCGTTACGCGATACCGCGGGTGACTTCGAGAAGCGCGACGCGACGCACCCGGTGATCGTTGTGCTCAGCACGACCGGGGTCGACTTCAGCGACCAGGACCCGCAGGCGGTCACAACGCAACTCCGCACCATGGGGGCCGCCATGCACGCCGTGGTCATGCGCACGTCCACTGTGCAGATGAACTTCACCGGCAGGTTCGGGCTCGCGGAGTTCCCCTCATGGGCGAATCGCGCGCGGGATCTCATGCTGGATATCGGGCCCGGGCAGACAGGCGGCCACCGGATCGACATCTCGACCGTCAACGGGTTGACCGAGGTGCTGTCCAGGCTCGCATTCGAACTCTCGAACCAGTATCTCGTGGTGTACGCTAGCCCAGACAGTCTCGTGCCCCCCCAAGCGGTCCAGGTCGGCGTGAACAGCAACGAGCCGGTCACCGTTCGTGCCGTCCCGGCAAGGTCTCGGTAGATCGGAGCGATAGCATGTCCTCTAGCAGATCAGCCCCTATCTCGCTGACGGTCGTCATCGCGCTGGCGGCCCTGATGGCGCCCGCGGCGCAGGCTCAGAACAGTGCCAGGATCTTTGGGCTGGTCACCGACTCCGAGGGCCAACCGGTCCCGGGCGCGACCATCTCCGTGGAGTTCCAGGGAGGGCTCGCGCGCAAGTACGAGGTCACCACCGACGACGGGGGAGAGTTCATTCAGATGGGGCTGATGCGCGGCCCCTACAGCGTCTCCGTTGTGAAAGAGGGAGTCGGCGCCCTCACCGGCACCGTGACCCTCAGGGCGGGCCAGTCCTTCGAGATGGACATGGAGTTGCTGGCGCCGGGCGATGTGGTGAGGGAAAGCCTGACGGCCGAGGAGCTTGCCAAGCTCGAGGCAGCCGAAACGACCACTGATGCGTTCAACCGGGGTCTCGCCGCGGCCCGCGGCGGCGACCTGGACCAGGCGGTCAGGCTGTTCAACGCAGCGATAGACGCCGCACCCACGTGTGCCGAGTGCCAGCGAAACCTCGGCATCGTCCACGCGCAACAAGAGGAGTACGCCCAGGCCGAGACCGCGTTCAAGGCGGCGCTCGCCCTGGACCCGGAGAACGCGGCGTCGTATGACGGATTGGCGGAGATCTACAACGCGCAGCGGCGTTTCGATGACGCGGCGGAAGCCAGCGCGGCCGCGGCCAAGTTGTCGGGCGCCAGCGGAGGAGGAGCCAACGCGACCGCGGTATTCGACCAGGGCCTGATCTTCTGGAATGCCGGCCGTCTCGACGACGCGAGGCAGCAGTTCGATCGCACCCTTGAGCTCGACCCCGAGCACGGCGAGGTCCACTACTGGTTCGGCATGGGCAATCTGAACGCAGGCCAGGTGCCAGAAGCGGCCGCTGAATTCAAGATCTACCTCGACCGCGAACCGAACGGTCGGTTCGCGGAGCAGGCGACCGGCATCCTCGGCTCGATCCAGCCGTAAGCGAGCCCATTCAGGCCGGCGAACGATCAGCGCCCCTGAAGGGGCTTGCTACGAGGCGGCGCACAGTTGGTAGCAAGGGCCTTCAGGCCCGCTGACAATTGACGCCCCTGAAGGGGCTTGCTACCAAGCGGTGCGGCGGCACCGAGCCGCACCCCAAGGCCAGGGGGCCGCGGTGTCGAGAGGGCGTCTCCTCAGAGGTGGTACAGAAGAACGGGCCGGGCGCTCTGTGCGCC
>CALBET010000200.1 GCA_937888665.1 uncultured Acidobacteriota bacterium | reverse complement strand
GGAGCCGTCGTCGACCACGACCAGCTCAAACTCTGCGACGTGATCCGACGCGTCGAGGACCGAAAACGCCTCCGCGATCACTGGCCGCAGATTGGACTCCTCATTGAAGGCCAGGACGACCACGGAAAGGCGCAATCTGGGGTTCACGTGGGCGACTCCGGCCGCATCTTGAGAATCCGCGCTGGCACGCCCGCCACCACGGCGTAGTCGGGGAAGTCGCCCTTGACCACTGCCCCCGCTCCGACCTGCACGCCGCGCCCGAGCCGGGTCCCGGGAAGAAGGACGCAGCCTACTCCCAAATCGCAATCGTCACCGACCACCACGGGTTCAAACTCGATCGGCGCGTGCAATATCGGAACGCTGCGGCCGGCTTCGACGTGGTAGCTGGTGATGATCCTCACGCCGGGACCGACGCCGACGTTCTGCCCCAACTCGAGCCCGCCGGCGGCGTGAAAGAAACACTGCTGACCGATCCACGTCCCGGCACCCAGGATCATGGAGTTCTTGTAGTAACCCTTGAGGATCGTCTGGTGGCCCACGTAGACATTGTCCGCGATCTCAATGTTCTCGGGGTGAAACACGAGCACATGCGGTTCGAAAACAACGCCCTCGCCGATGTGACGGAACGCGTCGCGGGTAAACTCGCCGTCGCCGTGGGTTCGTGGGGGGCGTGACATCGCGTGGACCATACCCGTTGGCGCGCCACGGCCGCAACCGTGTCAAGTTCCCCCGGCCCCTGACCGATAGGAGATTGTAGACACGACATGGAGTCGAGATGTCCGCTCAGCAGCAACCAGACCACGACGACGACGACTTCGAGATGGAGATCCTCTCGGCGACGGATTTTCACGCCGCTCTGGCAGCGCAGCTGGACGTGAGCCGACGGCTGCAGGTCTCGTGTGCGATGCTGCTGCTCCAGGTCGAGTACGAAGAGCTCTACCTCGAGCGCTACGGCGTCGAGGACGTGAACCAGCTTCGCGCACCCTTTGCCTGGCTTGTGGCCCAAAGCATCCGCGACAGCGACACCTGCGGATGGCTCTACGACGGCTGCCTCGCGGTCATCCTCCGGATTGTCAGCGCCGAGGAGACCTCGCTTGTCGCCACGCGCCTGCAGAAAGTACTGGCGCGTCACCCCGTTCTCATCGGTGGCCTGAACCTCCACCTCGCCGTCCAGGTGGGCGGTGTCTGGTACAGCGGTCTGCGCCCCATGAAACCCGAAGATTTCACCCTCCAGGCCATCCAGGCCCTCTCGACCTGAGCCACACTGTATCCGGCGCGATACGCGCGCGCGCCTTCGCGCGTTATCCAACCCCCATCGACACCTGCCGACTGGCCAGTCACACTGGCCCACACGTTGCACATGCTGGCCGACCGTTCGGGTGGTCCCCGAACGTGACGACGACCAGGCGGTGCGATGCGCAAAACCCTGCTCACAATCTGTGCAATGGCCTTCGCGGTGTGGATACCGGGGAGCGCTCTGGCAGGTGAGCCCGACAACGGTCTCGAGTTCGGTGCGGGGGCGCTCCAGATCGACCCTGCGCTCTCTCCCGAGAATGTGGCGCCGGGCGGCGGGCCCGGCGCGGCACCGGCGGCCCGCAACAGGCGCGTAATCCGAAACGGCGCTTACCTGCTCTACTTCTACGAGCACGATCGGGCAGACAAGGAGACCTTCCTCCACGTGCTCGGCACGTATTGGTATCGGGACAAGCCGGACTGGCAGCTGCACCTGGTCGCCCCGCTGGGGGCGTACTGGTACTGGAAAGACGAGTCCAACGCGTATGGCCTGATCAGCCCGCTTGCATGGCACATCGAGGGCGACGACTCGTCCTACACCGGCGCGTGGCTCTACCATCGCTACAACTCGCCCGAGACGCGGTTCCACACCCTCTTCCCGTTGTATTTCCACCACTTTGACAAGGTGGAGAACGACGACCTGCACGTGCTGGGACCGCTCATCTACCGCAAACGCCCGCACCGGTGGGACGCCGCGCTGCTACCGCTGCTGTGGGTCGCCGGCGGACGCGACACCAGCGAGTTCTGGTCCCCCGCGTTCTTCCGCGTCCGCGACGACCGGCGCGACGAGACACTCGCCGGCATCCCGCCGGCGCTGCTGTTCTGGAAGACAGAAGGCGACGAGTCGACGGTGGTTCAGTTTCCTCTGTGGGTGGAACACACGGAGCCAGACTTCCACCTGCGCA
>CALBET010000199.1 GCA_937888665.1 uncultured Acidobacteriota bacterium | reverse complement strand
CGTCGGAGCGGACGCGCCAGAACCGTGACCTCTTCGATCCAGAGACCGGCCAGCCCAGTGCGGGATATCAAGCGCGTGAAGAGGGCGGCGTGCTGTCGTACAACGAGTTCTGGTATGAGCGAGGCATCGAGCTGACCTCCGACAAGCGGACGTCGCTGATCATGGACCCGCCCGATGGACGCCGGCCACCGCAGACAGAAGCTGCCCGGATGGCCGCGCGGGAAGAACGGGCCTATACGGAGGAGCACCGCTACGATTCGTATGAGAACCGGACCATGAGTGACCGCTGCTTCGGGACCTCCTCCGCTGGTCCGCCGATGCGGTCCGGCGCGTACAACAACAACGTGATGATCTTCCAGACCGCCACGCACGTGGTGATTCAGAACGAGATGGCATCCCAAGCACGGATCATCCCGCTCGAGGACACGGCGAAGCCCCCGTTCGCCCAGCTCAAGGGCGTGTCACGCGGGCACTGGGAGGGGGAGACGCTGGTCATCGAGACGACCCACTTCCGCAGCGAGAGCGCGTTGACCGGCCCGAACATGCACCTGGTCGAACGCTTGACCCGACTCGATCCCGACACCGTCGCCTATGAGTACACCGTCACGGACCCGACGGTGTACACCGCGCCCTATACGGTCCTGATGCCGCTCCGGCGCACCGAAGGTCCACTCTTCGAGTACGCCTGTAATGAAGGCAACCTCGGCATGCACGGGATTCTGGCCGGCGCGCGGAATCTCGAGCGCCAGGGGCGCGAACTGCGTCGGTAGTCACGTCATCGGCAAGCGTTGTCTGAGGTCGGGCCGACCCGCGCCGTTCGCGTGTGTCGGCCCGATGTTTTTCCGCCGACCCACTCGCCCCGTGCACGCAGCATGTGACGGCGCCCACGAATATGGCCTTCAGCCCCGGGTGAGCCGTCTGTTTCCTCTATACTCGATGGCCGCGGGCCTCGCCGATGGGCGTCGAGACGGCCCGCGGAAACTGGTGTTCCAGAGTGATCGACCCCGACGCAACATACGGACTCGCGCAAGCGCGCAAACACCTGCAACGGCTCGAGGGCGTCCCGGACCTGGAGCTGGACGCGATCGAACCGTCCGGTCGCGGCGCCCTGCTCCAGTACCGCGCGCCCGTCGACCACCTGCCCCAGCCGCCACCGCTCTGTTTCGACCGGCACTGGCAACCGGAGGCCGACCCAGCTTTGTGCGAAGCACCGCTCCGGGTCGGCACGCTGAACATACCGGTCGTGAACCACGCACGGCTGGTCGGACCTGGGCTTGTCTTGACTCCGGACAACATGATTCTGGACAAGTCGATCGGGAGACACGCGGAACGCTTCGGCATCGAGACCCACGCCGACGGGACCTGCCGGTTTGCTCGCAGTCTGCGGGAACTGACGCGGCAGGCGCTGAGGACCGGTTCGGTCGCGACGCACGAGCGTGCCGCCATCCTGCTGTTTGATCCGGCCATCCACCATTTCGGTATGTGGGTGCTGAAATGCCTCCCTCGACTCAGGGTCCTGACGCTGCTGGCCGAGGCCGCGATCGACGTCGTCGTGCCGGCCGACGTGCCGGACAAGTTTCTGTCTCTCATGGAGTTTCTCGGCATTGGCCCCGACCGGGTCGTCTTTCACGACCCGCGAGGCATCTCGAGTTTTCGGAGGCTCATCGTGCCGCCGAAAATCTACAAACCAGGGAGTTCGCGGTACGGGAATCCGTTCGAGGTGTTCTGCACCGGAGCCAGACGTGGGCACCGTTTCGTATCCCGCCTGACCGTACCGGGCGCGGGACCGGCGCGAATCTACGTGTCTCGCCGGGGCAATCAGCGGCGCCGGCTCGCCAGCGAAAAGGCGGTGGAGCAGCTGTTTGCGCAACACGCCTTCCAGGTCGTCGAACCGAGCAGGCTCACGGCGGTGCAGACGCTCTCGTTGTTCCGCGACTGTGAACTTATCGCCGGACCGTTGGGATCAGGCCTCTACAACGTGCTCTTCTCGCAACGTGTCCCGCGAGCCCTGGTGCTCACGCCACCCGTCACGAAATTCCAGAACCTGTTCCTGACGATGCACCACATCTGCTCGGCCAAGGGGGGAGCCGCCGGATACGTGTTCGGGCGGACGGTGGCCGGCGCGGCCAACGGTGGTGAGGCGTTCGACTACACGTGGGAGATCGACATAGACCGCCTGCGCGACGCGCTCGCGGCGCTCGCGCCGCCGAGTGGGTGACACCGCACCGTGCCGACCAGCGAGGACTGAGGTCTCAGGCTGCGCCGCGGTCCCGGGCGCCTTTCTCTCGCTTTTTCATCGTCTTGTTGCAACCCGCGCAGAGGTCCAGACCGTCGAAATCGAGCCGGAGATGTTGCTCGCGCAGCGCCCGGATCCGCTCGCCACCCCAGGCCTCGATCAGAGTCATGTCGGCCACGTTGCCGTAGGGCATCGTGCCATTGACGTCGTACCCGCACGCCACGACCTGTCCGTTCGACTGAATGGTCAGACTGTCCCAGAGCTTGGGGCAACTCCGGCGCCGGTCAGGGTCGTAGACCGCAGTGTCGTTCTCGCCGCCGGCGAACTCGTCGGTGTCGATGACCCCGCCATAGTTGGTCATCTTCTTAACCAAGACCCTGACGCGTGGCGACTCATAGGGCGCCCAGGCCTCCTCGAAGACAGCAATCTCGCCGCGCTTGATCCCCATATTGATGATCATGATGATCACGCGCATCTTGGAGGCACGCTCACGGTGCATCTCAAGAAACCCTCTGGCATTCGCCACGACCCGATCGAAGTCGAAGCCGCGCACGACCTTGTAGACGTCGGCGCTGTGGGCGTCCACGGACAGCGTCACGTGGTGCAAGCGGCTTTTGAGCAGCTTCTTGGCATTCACCGCGTTCAGCGTCGTGACGTTCGTCGAGAGAGAGACCTTGCCGACGTCCTTCTTTCGGGACGCGTACCGGATCAACTCGTAGGCTTGTGGATGGAGCAACGACTCACCGAAGTGGTGCAAGAGCAGCCGGTCGACGCCCTTGCCCTGGAGCTCATCCACCACCCGGCGGAACATGTCGGCCGGCATGTGCTGCACGGGACGCGTCATGCTCGTCGTCCTGGCGCACATCGGACACTCGAGATTGCAGTCGTTCGTCAGTTCGAGGTGCACGATCGCCGGGAAGGGGCTCGTGAAACGAGCCCGGATCGTATCGTGGGCAGAGCGAGCGGGTGCGGCCATACCGGACGAGTCTCCAACTCCGCCGCCAACTGGGCACGGTGCGCGGAGGATGCGCTGTTCGAATACGGGGACGGCATCGGTACCCTCCCCTGTTGCACGCATGATAGCGTCTGGCGGCTGATCCCGTGGCGAAATTCCGCCGCCGCGACACCGGACACTTGCGGGACGCCTTGCCATCCATGCCACCCTCCGAGATAATCGGCGCGCTCGTACCGCGGGTCTCCGCCACCTCCCTCGTTCCTGGTCGTGTCCACACACTGCTATGCGCTGGCCCGGGACTGACTTCGTGACTCGACCGACAACGGCCGTTCCGCTGTTGTGGTCGGCCGCGTTCACGGTGGCGCTCGCCGTCGCGTACGGCCCCCAGCAATGGCCGCTCGTGGATCTCTACGGGTTCTTCGACCAGGCGCAGACGCTCGACTGGTCCCGGACGGTCGCCGATGCCTTTGGCCGCGGCAGAGAATATCGACCACTGCACGTGCTGCTCGTCAAGCTGCTGTACGACATGGGCGGACTGCACCTCTGGTTCTACAAAACGCTCGTACTCTTGCAGTTCACGGCGATCCTCGCCACGCTGGTGTGGATTCTCCGACCCACCGACTGGCGGCGATGCGTGTCGGTCGTGGTGGCGCTCGGCTGTGTTGCCGGCTTGCACAGCTCGCAGATTCTGCTCGGATTGCTTCCCGGCCACTCCTACTCACTGGTGACGCTGCTCGTGCTCACGATGGCGGCCCTGGCACTCGAACCACGCATGAAAGCGGCCGGATGGCTATTTCTACCGTTGACGCTGATGGCCCTCTTGCTGTGGGAGCTGGGCATCCTGGCGCCAGCCGTCGTGACCGCACTCTGGCTCGCGCGGGCGCCTGGTGTGAGCCGTACCGGCGTCGGAGCCACGTGGGCAGCGGTCGCCATCTACGCGGGTATCCGGCTCTTGGTCGGCAACCAATCTGACGCCTTCCAATGGGTCGAGTCAGGTCTGGGCTTTCACGACGCGTCCCAGGGAGAACTTGGAGAGACGTTTGCCAACGCGCCGTACCTCTTTGCGATCTACAACCTCGCCGCCTCCACGCTGACCGTGCTCTTCTCAGAGCCACGCGCCGGCAAGTACAAATTCCTGGAATCACTCCTGCACGGCAACACCCCGGTCTGGTTGTGGTTCCACGTCATCTCGTCGACGGTCACGACGCTGGTGGTGGCCTCTCTCCTCTTCCTGCGCCGGCGGTGCTCGTCCCGCGATGTGCACCTGCTGGCAGTCGGCCTCACCTTGATGGCCGGCGGCAGCGCACTCGGGTTCCTCTACACGCGCGATCGCATCGCGGTGCTGGTGGGCATCGGTTACGCCATCCTGCTGTGTGTGGCCCTCGCGGTGCTCTGGGAACGACTGGCACGTCGTCGGTGGGGCCGATGGCTCGCGACCGCCACGGCCGTCGTCCTGGCCAGCGCGTGGACCATCAGGGATGCCGAAACCTGGTTCCGCGTTCGTGATACGGCCTGGGAGACCTATATCGAATGGACGGACCGATATGAAGGGCTCGGTGGTCACACGCGACCACAAACGCCGTTATTGCTGCAGCTCCGAGCCGCTGCCCTGGACAACGCGCCAGATGACCCGCGCGACGACCCGGACTGGACCTACACTATCTTCGAAAGAGGCACGGCTCGTTGACCGCGGCGCCTCACGCCACCCCAACACCATCGATCACTCGCTGCTGGCGCGCGGAACACCGGCGGCCCGACCAGTCCGACGATTGTGAAAGTGAGACATCCCCAAGAGAACCGAGGACCCGCTGGAGCTGGCGCGCACGGTCGCGACCGCATTCGACGCTCGCTGGCGAGTCGTGTTGGAGGGCGGTTCACCGACTCGCGTATAATCGGGCGACTTTTTTTCCCGTTTTCACCAACTGTCAACCTGTTGGGCGCCCTACCATGAGCGACATCCGCCATCCGCGGACCGACCAGCAAACGCAGGATCCGGCTGACATCGAGGATCTTCAGGAGCAGCTGCGCGCCTATCGGCGGCAGATCGAAGTCGGGGGCGGCCAGCGCGGCATCGACCGACAGCACGCCAAGGGCAAGCTCACGGCGCGCGAACGGCTGGCGCGGCTGCTGGATCCCAAAACCTTCGTCGAGGCTGACGCCTACCTCGTCCACAAGTGCCGCGACTTCGGCCTGGACAAGAAGCCGTTCCTCGGCGACGGCGTGGTCACGGGGTACGGCAAGATCGACGGCCGCGGCGTCTTCGTCTCGTCCGAGGACTTCACGGTGATGGGCGGATCGCTCGGCGCGCAGCACGCCGAGAAGATCGTGCACGCCCAGCGGCGCGCCCGCGAGAATGGCCTGCCCTTCATCCAGCTGAACGACTCCGGCGGTGCCCGGATTCAGGAGGGGGTCGAGTCGCTCGACGGCTACGGGAAGATCTTCTTCGAGAACACGATGGCGTCCGGGGTCATCCCGCAGGTCTCGCTCATTCTCGGCCCCTGCGCGGGGGGCGCCGTCTACTCTCCGGCGATCACCGACTTCACGGTCATGGTGAGTCAGCGCAGCAACATGTTCGTGACCGGTCCCCAGGTGATCAAGGTCGTCACCGGCGAGGACGTCACGGCCGAGGACCTCGGTGGCGCGCTCGTGCACAACAGGACGAGCGGCGTCGCGCACTTCTACGCGGCCAACGAGGAGGAGGCCTTCGGGATCGTCAAGCGGCTGCTCTCGTTCGTGCCATCCAACAACCGCGAGATGCCACCGCGCGGCGAGTCTACCGACCCGGTCGATCGCGAGACGAGCGAGATTCAATCGCTGGTTCCCGAGGACCGGCGCAAGACGTTCGACATGCGCGAAGTCATCCTTGCGCTGGTTGACGACCGGAATTTCTTCGAGGTGCAGCCGCTGTTCGCGCAGAACCTGGTGATCGGGTTCGCGCGGCTCGCGAACTATTCGATTGGCATTGTCGCCAACCAGCCAAAGGTCATCGCCGGCGTGCTCGACATCGACGCGTCGGACAAGGCCGCGCGCTTCATCCGCTTCTGCGACGCGTTCAACATCCCGCTGGTCACGCTCGTGGACGTCCCCGGGTTCCTCCCGGGCACCGCCCAGGAGCACGGAGGCCTGATTCGCCACGGGGCGAAGATGCTGTACGCGTACGCGGAGGCGACCGTGCCCAAGCTGTCACTGATCGTCCGCAAGGCCTTCGGCGGCGCCTTCATCGCGCTGGCGTCGCATGGCATCGGCCACGATTTCGTCATGGCGCTTCCAACGGCCGAAATCGCCGTCATGGGCGCCGAAGGGGCGGCCAACATCATCTGGCGGCGGGAGATCAACGAGGCGCCAGAGGAGCGGCGCGACGAGGTCCGTGACGCGAAGGTGGACGAATTCCGTCGGCAGTTCTCGCGTCCCTATACCGCCGGAAAGCAGGGCCTGATCGACGCCATCATCGCGCCGGAAGAGGCCCGGTGGATGCTCGTCCAGGCGCTCGAGATGACGATCCGCCAGCGCAAGGACCGGCCCGATCGGAAACACGGCAACATCCCCCTGTGACAGGAGGCGCGACGTGGACCCAGACCTGACCAGCAGACTGCTCAAGGCGATGAACGTCAATATCATCGGCATGGGGGTGGTGTTCCTCCTGCTCGAGCTGCTCGCCGATCTGATGCGGGTCGTGACGCGCATCTTCCCGGAGCGACCCGGCGAGACAGAGGAGGACGTGGTGCCCACGCCACGGCTCTTCAAGGCCGCCGCCAACGTGGCCACCCAGCTGGCGACGCAGGTGGTCAAACCGATTCAGGCCGCGTCAGAGGCCGCCACCTATATGGCCCGGCCCATCAGTGAGGCGCAGGAACGAGTACCCTATCGGGTCGTCGTGGCTGCGGCGATCCATCACTACCGCCGATCGCGGCGCGGGTCGCAGGTGAACCTGCACGAGATTGCCGATTCCCGCTGGTGCCACTGAACCACCATGCCGAGCAAATACCGGATCAACATCGAAGGCCGCGACCACCTGGTCGATGTTGTCGAACACAGCGACAGAGACTACCTGATCACGCTGGGCGGCAAGACCTTCAACGCGCATATCGAGGACGCGTCCACCCTCACGGACGGCGGACCACCGGTTGTCACCGTGCTGCCGATGCCCGTGCCGGTTGCCGCGGTCACGCCGGCGAGCGGCGAGCGACAGGTGGAGACGGTTGAACCGGGACAGGTGGTGGTCGTCGCGCCACTGACCGGGACGATCATCAAGATGCACGTCGCCGTCGGCTCCCGGGTCGCGCGCGGACAGCTCCTGTGCCTCGTCGAAGCGATGAAGATGGAAACCGAGATCGTATCGGAGCACGACGCGGTGGTCGCCGAGGTCGCGGTCGCCAACGGCCAGAACGTCCGGCAGGGGCAGACGCTCCTGGTCCTGGGCACCTAACGCATGAACACCGAGGCGCTCGCCGGCGACCTCTCCCGCCTCGTGGGGATGACGGGGTTCTCCCTGCTCACGTGGCAGGCCTCGGTGATGATCCTCATTGCGTGCGTCCTGATCTACCTGGCGATTCACCACAAGTTCGAACCGCTGCTGCTGCTGCCGATCGGCTTCGGCGCGCTGCTCGCGAACCTGCCGGCGACTGGCATCACCGACGCGGCGCCGGGTGGAATCCTGTATTACCTGTATCAGGGCGTGTCGCTCGATCTCTTTCCAGTCCTGATCTTCCTGGGCCTGGGCGCAATGACCGACTTCGGTCCGCTGCTCTCCAACCCGGTGACCTTTCTCCTGGGCGCCGCGGCGCAGTTCGGGGTCTTCGGCACGCTCATCGGAGCCGTGGCGCTCGGGTTTCCAATCAAGCAGGCCGGCTCGATTGCGATCATCGGCGGCGCCGACGGCCCCACTGCCATCTACCTGGCGTCCAAGATGGCGCCAGAACTGCTGGGCCCGATTGCCGTCGCGGCGTACTCCTACATGTCGCTCGTGCCACTCATCCAACCGCCGATCATGCGCCTGCTGACGACCCGCCGCGAGCGGCTGATCCGGATGCCGCAACTCAAGCCGGTGTCGCGCCTGGCGCGGATCGTCTTTCCCATTCTCGTGACCATCGTGACCATTCTGGTGGTGCCGCCCTCCGGCCCGCTGATCGGATTCCTGATGCTTGGCAATCTTCTCCGCGAATCAGAGGTCGTCGCTCGCCTGAGCAAGACCGCGCAGCACGAGATCATCAACATCACGACGCTCTTTGTGGGCCTTGCCGTCGGCGGGTCGATGTCGGGCGAGGCCTTCCTGCAGATGCAAACGCTGCAGATCATCGGGCTGGGCTTGCTGGCCTTCATTTTCGGCACCGCGATGGGCGTGCTGCTCGGCAAGGCGCTCTGCTGGCTCTCGGGCGGCAAGATCAACCCGCTTATCGGCGCCGCCGGCGTGTCGGCCGTGCCGATGGCCGCCAGGGTCGTGCAGAGGGTCGGTCAGGCGGAGGATCCCGGCAACTTCCTCCTCATGAACGCCATGGGCCCGAACGTCGCCGGGGTCATCGGCACCGCGCTGGCCGCCGGCGTGCTGTTGTCGCTCGTCGGCTAGACCGCCGGCGAGCGAGCCTCAGTCAGGACTCAGCAAGGCTCCTCGGTATTCGACCCAAGTGCTCCGACCTGGTGCCAAACAACCGCGCCCCAACCCATCCAGGAGAAATGCCTCTGGAGGAATTCCTGAAGCCGCTGAGGCTGAGCCAGGCGGACGCGGCAAGGCACATGGGCGTGCCGCTCAACCGGCTGAACGAGGTGATCAGGGGCAAGCGTGGCGTGACCGCCGATACGGCTCTGAGACTTGCGAAGCTGCTGAGAACGGACGCGGCGATCTGGATGAACTTGCAGAACCAATGGGAGCTCTGGCACGCCGCCCAGGCGATGAGTCGCGCCTCGTAGACTGCACGTGGTTCCGACGACGACGCCGTGTCAATCGGGTGCACTCGCGGCCAGGCTACTTGTTGATCGGGATCATGATGTGCGCCGCCGGGGTCCCGGCGCGCATGAGCCAGGGCTCCCCCTCGCCCCTCAGGGAGGCGTCTCGCTGGCCCACGTCGGACACACCGATCGACTCGGGGGTGGCGCCGGGCACGGACATCGTCCACAGGTACCTGATGCGGTCGTCCTCGCCATACAGGCGATACGAGACCGTCCCGAACGGCGCGCTCTCGATGGTGCCCGCAGTCGTCGCGGCCGCGACGGCTTCCGTAATCTCCTCGGGCGACTTCCCCTCGGCCCGCAGCTGTGCCTCGAGGTCGCGGCGGGGACCGGTCACGCGATGTCGACATCGCGTGAACAAGGTCTCCGCGTCCCTGGGCTGGCACTCGATGTCGTTGGTGCCTTGCCGAAGCACCCGCCTGGCCCCGGTCGAGGGGTCGTAGGTGTAGACCGTCGCGCCATCGCGCAGGTCGTCGGGTAGCGGCAACACGGCCTGGGCAATTTCGTCCGACGCGACGTCAGAAATGGTCGACGCGTTCGGGCGTGGGTTGATCGGAATCATGACGTGCGCGCTCGGCGTACCGGGGCGCATCAGCCACGGCAGTCCCTGGCCTTGCAGAGAGGCATCACGCTGCGCCACCGTGGACACACCAATCATCTCCGGCGTGGCGTTGGGCAGTGACATCACCCACAGATGCTGAATACGGTCAGGCTCGTCGTAGAGCCGATAGGACATGGTGCCCGCGGGCGGAGCCGGGATGGTGCCAGCCTTGAGTGCCGCGTCGACGGCCACCTGGATGTCCTCATCGGACATGCCTTGCGCGCGCAGCTGGGCTTCGAGATCACGGCGAGGCGCCAATATCGCGTTGTAACACCGTGTGAATCCGGTTTCTGCGTTCCTTGGCTGACACTCGATGAAATTGGTGCCCTGCCGCACCACGGTGCGGTCGCCGGTGGCCGGATCGTAGGTCAGCACCGTGGCTCCCGCTCGCAACTCCTCGGGCAGAGGTGTCACTGCCTGCGCAACACGTTCGTCGCCCGGCTGAGCCACGGGCTCGTCCACTGACGACGCGACGGACGCGTCACCCGACGGCGCCGAGGGGGCGCAGGCAGGCAGCGCACTGATACTGACCAGCGCGGCCAGACCAGCCAGATAGATGAGTCTCGTCATCACATTCTCCACATGCCGTTCCGAC
>CALBET010000198.1 GCA_937888665.1 uncultured Acidobacteriota bacterium | reverse complement strand
CACGTCTGCGTCTGGTCGAGGTCATGGGGCGGTTCTCGGTGGGGTTGGCCAGCGTGGTGCCGGTGCCACTGTTTCACGGCACGCACCCCATTCTCGGCTACCGGGTCGACAACTTCGCCTATCTGACCGACTGCAGTCGAATTCCGGAGACCTCGTTCGCCTTGTTGGAAGGCCTCGACGTCCTCGTGCTCGACGCACTGCGACACCGGCCGCATCCGACGCATTTCTCGCTGAGCGAGGCGGTTGAGACCGCGGCACGCATTGGCGCCCGTCAGACCTACTTCACCCATATGTGCCATGACCTGCCCCATGCCGAGACCTGCGCATCGCTGCCGCCGGGCGTCACGCTGGCGCACGACGGGCTTGTGGTGGAGGTGTGAAGCCGCTCAGGCTCAGGCGTCGACTGTCGTATCATTAGCGGTTTGTCGATGACACAGGACGCCCACGATCCAGACCGGGTCGACATTATTCACTTTCCGGACGACGCGCTGCCCGCAGGCTGGCATCAGCCGGTGCTCGCGCTGGGTAATTTCGACGGCGTCCATCGCGGGCACGCGAAGATTATCGACCGCGTGCGACGCCGGGCGGACGAGCGCGGTGCCACCGCGGCCGCGCTCACCTTTGATCCTCACCCGTCCCGCGTCCTCCGTCCCGACAAGGCGCCGCCGCTGTTGATGACCAGCCATCAGAAGCTCGCGGCACTGGGGCACGCCGGTATGGCGGGGGTGGCGGTGGTCCGGTTCACTGAAGCACTGTCGCGCTGGGACCCTGAGACGTTTGTCCGCACCGTCCTCGTGGAGTGGCTGCGCGTGGCCGAGGTCTGGGTGGGCGCCAACTTTCTGTTCGGCCATGACCGGGCCGGCAACTTCTCGCTGCTGCGTTCACTCGGTGGGCGATATGGGTTCCGGGCCGAGAAGATCGATCCGGTCCGCTACCGGGAGTTTGTGGTCAGTAGCACCCGGGTGCGACGTCTCATCGCCGAAGGGCGCGTCGACGAGGCCGGCGCGCTGCTCGGGCACCACTACATGCTCGAGGGGACGGTGGCGCACGGAGAGCATCGCGGCCGCCGACTCGGATTCCCGACCGCGAATCTCGACACCGACAACGAGCTGTTTCCGCCCAACGGCGTATATGCCACCGCGGTGCTGATTGACGGCGACATCCATGCCGCGGTGACCAACGTGGGCGTGCGCCCGACGTTCGCGGGCGTGTCGCCCGGCCCGGTGGTGGAGTCTCATATCTTTGATTTCGATCGAGACCTGTACGGCCTCGACATCACGGTGGCGTTCGTTCAGCGGTTGCGCGACGAGGCGGCGTTTCCGGATGGAGACGCGTTGCGGGCGCAGATTGCGCGTGACTGCGACCAGGCCAGGGCGTTGTTCCGCCAGATTTCACTGTAGAATTCGACCAGGTATGACAGACGTGGAACCGCAGGCGCCGATGTCCTCGTTGCGCCTTGATGTAACCCTCCCGTGCGAGGCCCGTTACTTGCCGATGCTCAGGCAGTTGACCGTGCGGACGGTCGATTACCTCGGGTATCACGAGTCGCTGCGCGACGAGGTCGTCCGGGCCATCGAGCTCGCCGTCAACGGCGTGTTCGGTGCGGGCGGCGCCTATCGTGACGTCGAGGTGCAGCTGGGCACCAGTGAGACCGACATGCTCGTGCGCATCCGATATCTCGGCGCGTCGGCGGGCGGGGCCGGTCCGACCCCGATCGAGCAACTCCTGTCCCAGGCGGACGGTGACGACTCGCCGATCACGCAACTGCGGCGCGCCATGAAGGCCGTGGTCGTCGGCCGCGAGTCGGGGGACGACGCCGCGGACTATTGCGAACTGACCAAGGCGCTGCCAGAAGATCCCTGATCCAGGCACCGGGGCCCTGATGGCCCATCTCACGCGACCGCCTCCTGACCACGCGCCCATCACCATCTGCCGTTCGGTAGTCCATGCGCCTCTACAACACCCTCACGCGCCAGGAAGAGGAGTTCGTGCCGCTCCGTGACAATACGGTGCGGATGTACACGTGCGGGCTGACGGTGTACGCCCGCGGACACATCGGCA
>CALBET010000197.1 GCA_937888665.1 uncultured Acidobacteriota bacterium | reverse complement strand
CTCGTCGTACAGCGCCGATCGGGTGGCGACCTGTTCGGTGTGCAGATCGCCACCGGGCTCCCGGCGTTTGAGATGAAATCCGCCGTCTCCAGGTTCGCACCAGACGGTCAAGTGTTGGTCCGCGGGCCGGTTCCGATTCAAGAATCGCACCATGATACCGGTGTTATCGGACCCGAGATGGACGGGGAATAGTCATGCGATGGACCCGTTCGAGGTCGCCCCGACACGAGGAGGAGTCGGCGGGGCGGGCCGGGCGTTGTCACCGGTCGGCCTCTGGCGCCGGACGGAGGATGGACTCGAGGGTGGTGATGAGTGCGTCTTGCTGGGTCCGCGTCCCCACCGTGATGCGGAGCATCTCCGCCAGCGCCGGCTCGTCGAAATAGCGGACGAGAATGCCTCGTTGCTCCAATTCGCGGTAGATCCGCGCGGCGTCGCCCCCGGGCGGGCGCACAAGCACGAAATTCGCCTGGCTTGGCCAGACCCGACAGCCGAGACGCTGAAGCCCGGCGGTCAACTGCGCGCGGTTCGCCTGAATACGGGCCACGATGTCGGCCGTATGCGCGGTGTCCAGGATGGCGGCGGCGCCCACGCGCGCGGCCACGGCGTCCACGTTATAGCTGTCTTTGACCTTCGCCAGCCCGCCGAGCACGGCCGGGTGCGCAATCGCAAAGCCCAACCGAAGACCGGCCAGGCCATGGCTCTTCGAGAGCGTGCGCAGGATGACGAGGTTCGGGTGCGTGTCGAGCAGCGCGACGGCGTTCTCGTCGGCGAACGCCGCATACGCTTCGTCGACGACCAGGATCCCGTCCAGCGCCGCGGCGAGCGCGCCGAGACGCTCGGTTGGGGTCGCCGTGCCGGAGGGACTATTCGGATTTGCGACACATGTGAGGGCGCCCTGGGCGGCCGCCAGTCGGTCGACGGGGAGCGTGAAGTCGGCGTCGAACGGGACCTCGACGACCGGCGCGTCCTGAATCTCCGCCAACGTGCGGTACAACACGTAGGTTGGCGTGGGGTAGACCACCGGCCGTCCTGGCCCGGCCGTGGCGCGCACCAGTATGGTGAGGAGGTCGTCGCTTCCGTTCCCAGCGAGCACCCAGGTCGGGTCTACGCCGACCACGGTGGCGGCGGCGCGACGGAACTCATCAGCAAACGGATGGGGGTAACGGCGGAGCGCGTCCGGGTCGAGTGCGCGTAACGCGTCGACGGCTCTGGCGCTCGGTGGGTACGGGTTCTCGTTCGTGTTCAGTTTAATCACCCGCGCTCCGAGGGGCGGCTGCCGGCCCGGGGTGTAGGCGCGCAGGGTGTCGATGGTGGGACGGAAGAAGGACACGGGAGCTAGGATGTTGCCGTCTGAGTCAGGGCGTCCACTCGAACGCGTGTTTCGCGGTGACGACTTTCGACGAACCCAGGACCGTGATGTTGTCGCCGGTCAGCTCCTCGCCGAAGTCCCCATACCGGGCGCGAATCTCCGGTGGTTGCGGCGCGACCGGGAATTGCACCTCGACCTGTACACCCCCGGTCGGCCAGTACGTCGTATTGAGGCGGGCCCCATACTGACCCTCGCGCACCACCGCCGTGCCGTCGGCGATGAGATTCTGCACCGGCCATTCGCTCGGCGGGAGTTCATTCGCCAGTGCGTGCGTGACACGGTAGGACACCACCGCACCATCTGGCAGATCGGTCGTGCCCTCGATCCGCAGTTCCCGCCACCGAGACTCATGGGCGACGGCAAGCACCACCCGCTCCGCACCCGAGGGCGCCTCCGTCGCCACGCGGTCCCCGGCGGGCCCGGAGCAGCCCGCGATGCTGCAGCCCAAGAAGGCAGTAAGCGCGACTCGTCTCACACGCGTCATTATAGGCGTGATGCACCGAGGCTGGTGCCTGGTCAGTCTGTTGCGTGGGTCCGAGAGATGACGTACTGTGTGCCTTCACGTTGCGATATCCAGACAGGCGGCGCGTGCGGGGCCTCCGCTTCGTGCGTGCGGCCTGAACACCGGATCGGCGCCTTGGCGGCGCACGGCCGACAAGGTGTGGATCGATGAAGACCACCTGTGTGTGTTGTGGGAAGCGTGCGACACACGAATCGGTGAGGAGCGTCGGGGGGGCCTGGTATCGGTGCAATACCTGTAACCACGCCTGGCGCGGCCTCCAGGCGTATTGCATCTCCGTGATCGCCAACCTGTGGTGGCCGATCAAGGGGCCGGCGTTCCCAGTGGTGAAACCGCGCCCCTTGTCGGGACCGGACTCGTCGGCTGGTCGTTCGGACTCGTTCACGCCGCCGGGGCCGAAGCCCGGCGAGCGGGCTTGAAATCGATGGCGGCCCACCGACGGGCTGGTCGTTTCGTGTGGCGTAAGACAGATGACTGATCACCCCCCAGACCGGCTCGAGCCGGTGCGCCGGCTCTTGGCCGACACCCAGGATCCCAAACTCCGTGAGCTTGTGGCGGCGACATTGGATATTCTCGTAGAGGACACCAAGCTCGTGCTGGACCAGACCCACATCGCCCGAGATATCGCCGCACGAACCTCGGCCGGCGATTGGTTCGCCACCACCGAGTTGCGAGAGATCATGGCCGATGCGGACTTTTTCCTGCGTAACTACAAGCAGCAGCGAGAAGAACTGAAGCAACTGAAGGCGGGGCTCCTCGCCGACGGCTGAGCGGGCTCACTTCGGAACGCTCGGGGCTACTCGGGGGGAGGCGCCGCGTGTCGTCGCAGCCGCTCGAGGCGTTCCGCCACCGGCGGATGCGTCGAGAGATACGCGCCGATTCCCGACGCGTCAGGTTGACCACCAAGCGCCTGCAGGCGGCCGAATAGACGAACCGCGCCAGCGGCGTCGAACCCGGCGGCTCGAGTGAGCAGCACCCCCATTTCGTCCGCCTCGAATTCCTGGTCCTGAGAGTAGGCTCGTTCAAGCCACTCCACGCCTACCTTCCGGAGCCAGGGGGCGATGGTGCCCCGGCCCGGCGCGGCCATCGACGCGGCCGCGAACGCCGTCTGTCGCAGCACGCGATTGATGGCATGCCGGCGGATGACATGGGCCATTTCATGGGCGATCACGAACGCGAGCTCATCGCCATCACGCTCGCACAGTTCGGTCAACGGCTTCGTCACAAAGATAAAGCCACCCGGCAGGGCATACGCTGTCGGCTGGTCGTCGCGCACCATGGTCACGTCGAATCGATGGAGCTTGTTCCGCACCACAGCGGACAGCCGCTCGCGGATGTCATCGAGCAGGCGCTGCAGGTCCGGATCAGCCTCGACCCCGCTGCGCTCTCGTACCACGGTGGCCATTTCGCGGCCCACCCCGTACTCCGCCTCGATCGCCGCTTCGTCGTTTCCGGTCAGCGAACTCCACATCCACTGGACCTTCCGGGCTTTCGCGCCGGCGAGGCGGCCGAACTTGTAGAAGGCGCTGTCGGTCATCAGGGTGGCGACGATGGGAGGGATGAGGTGGACGGCAATGGTTCGCGCCGGACGAGGGGCGGGCGCCGGCACGCTGCCGCCGCCCGCGGCGTTCAGACCACGCACAGCGGGGCGGTCCCGCCGCCCCGAATCTGCTGAAGGACTCGGCTCACGGCGTCGCCGTCATTGCACCCATTGACCCGGTATCGCAGATACTCTTGCAGCCACACCGCCTTGCCCTCGAGGTCGATGAAGCTCTGCAGCACCCCGCGGCCCAACTCGTCGCGATAGAACGCGTCAAGCGTGTTCAAGAAGTCGACCGACTGGTTGCGCGGCGGGAACGTGAGGGCGCCGGCCGCGACCACGCCGCACACCGGTTGGATGCCCAGTTCGCCGACCTGTAGTAAGACCCGATTGGCCGCTTCCGTCGCTGAACAGCCGTTGAGCACATATCGGAGCCACTCGGTGAACCAGACAGCCGAACCTTCAGCATTCACGAAGCCCGGGCTGTCTTGCTGACGCATCAAGCCATCGCGATACTCGTTCTCAAGGGTCAGGAAGAAGCCCAGTACCTCATTGCGTGGCGGGAACGGAATGCCGGTTACCGCGACGCCGTACAGCGTGAGCGCACCCTGGATGTCGTCGGTCTGCAGGACATCGATGTCGCTGATGAACGTGTTCATGATCGCGTCGATCTGCTGGCCGGCGGCGTCCGGATGATTCAGTCCCAGCACGTGACCAAACTCGTGAGACCCCACGCGCCGCAGGTCGTACGCGCCAGCCCCGAGTGGGCTGGCACCCACTGCGTTCGGTCCGCGGAAGCAGTTGAAGCCCTTCGCGTTGTTGACGACGACGTCCGATTCGGCGGTCTCGTCAATCCCGTTCTGCAGGAAGACGAAACTCTGCGTCACGGCCAGCACGTTCTTCCCGAACGGCGCGCCGAAGATGGTGTCGGAGAAGAAGACGCTGTTGACGGTGTCGGGCGCAGCCGGAGTGCGGGTGGAGCCCAAGATAGCGTTGAAGCGGACCCCGGTGGGGCCGAGGACCGAGTTCCACTCGGCCAGCGCTGCGGCGGCGCAGGCATCCCAGTCCGGCGAGCCGTCCAGGAGCCCGCCGGCGGCGCCCAACTGCACTTCCATGTCGATCGCCCCAGCCGGCCAGCGCCGGTCGAGCAGGTTGAAGGCGATCAACGACTGGGCCACCGAGACGACTGCGGCGCCGACGATCACCAGGATGGCCATTCTGGCGGTCGTTGACGTCGACGCGTTCCTTACGACTCGTGTCGGCCGGCGCGACAGGTTACTGCTCGACATTGTTGATGGCATCCTGGAACGCGGTGAGCGACATCGTTGGGATGGCCACCGGGCTGACGGTGATCGGGGCGCCGATCTGGCCGACGGCGGAGAACGCGCGGCGGTCGTGGAGCGTCACGTAGTCGGTCCCGTCGGGCGCGGTATTAATCGGGAACTCTCCCTGGTTGTGACCGACGATCGGGCTCGCGGCTCGCTCGCCCGACACG
>CALBET010000196.1 GCA_937888665.1 uncultured Acidobacteriota bacterium | reverse complement strand
TGTCGCTGGTCGCCTCCGTCCTGGTCGGCGGGTCGTAATCCGTCAGCGCCGTATCGGCTTCGGTGTTGACGTCGAGCTTTTCCTGGGCCGAGAGGGCGACGTTGCCCGTCTTCGCCCCGACGTCCGCGTCCATGCGGCCCCCCACCAGCGCGGCCGGCAGGCGGGCGTCCAGGGTTGTGCCAGTGTCGATCAGAATCGCGGCCGTGTCACCCTTCACCGCCACGAGCCCAGAGGCCCCGTTGACGATGGCGAAATTATCGCCCGTCTGCCCGGTGTGGCCGGTCAGCGTTGTCACCGTCGCCACGGTGTCCAGCGCCGGATCGAAGTAGGATGCGGCCACCAGCGTGCGGGCTTCCATTTCCGCGTTCGTTGGGCCGTCGTACGTCGCGAGTTCCGTCGCGACGTCCGCCGGCTTTGCCGGCGCATAGTTCGCCTGCGCGGTCGCGAGGGCCGCGCCGTCGGTGCCTGTGAGCAGGTCCAGATCAGCCTGCGCCGTCGCGACCGAGGCTTCTAGCGCAGCCAGAGCCGGGACGCCCGTGGCTGCCGCTGCAAAGAGGGCGTCATATACCGCTTCTT
This sequence comes from uncultured Acidobacteriota bacterium, assembly GCA_937888665.1. GTDB lineage: Bacteria > Acidobacteriota > Vicinamibacteria > Vicinamibacterales > UBA8438 > UBA8438. The sequence continues at coordinate 12,113 of CALBET010000196.1, read as the reverse complement.
CCACGACGGTGTATTCCGCTTTCACCGGCAGACACACTGAGTCATCCTGCACGACCACTGTGACACACCCGACCGTCCCACTGATGCCCGACTGCAAGGTGAGGTTGTAGTAGCCGTCCATCGACACAATCGCGGCCCAGGTGTAGGCGGCAATGTCGACCACCGTGCCGCTATCCTCGACGATCACCTCAGCCTCGTCCGCCGCGCCCAGCGTGATACCAGTCTCTGGCGTGAACCCATCGCCCACGTCGACGAAGGGGCCAATCACGATCTTGTGGGTCGCGCCCTGTCTCACAAATCGCATTTAGGCCCCGTGGTGGCGGTAGTGGTACATCGCGAGAGGAATCCCCAATCCGGCCGCGGCGGCCGGTACAAACCCCGCGAATGGTCGTGCGACTCTAAACATGGACGCGCTGTCTCGGTAGATATCCGCGAGTTCGTGCTTGGATAATTTTCGATTCCAGAGCCAGGCATCACTGATATCGCACGCGCAGTACTGTGTCGACCGTGACCCGAGGTACGGCTTATTTGTGGACACCGTAAAGGTGGTGGATGCCGTCGCAGCAAACTCCCCATCGACGTACAGCGCCGACGCGCTCGCGATCCCGCTTGAAAAGGTCATCGCATACAGGTGCCACAGCCCGTCATTCCCGTCGAAGCCTGAACTCTGCCAGCCTTCCCCACCCCAGCTGTAATGCCCGAAGTCGTTGTCCAGGAAGCCGAGATTCCAGTTCTGAGTACGGCCGAAGAAAAACCGGAAACTCGCGCCAGGGGCGTCCGTCCTCACCCACGCACACACCGTGCCGACCGTGACATTCATCGTGATACCCGCGCCGCCGTCCACAGGAATCCCAACCTGCTCGTTCGATCCGTTGTACCGGACCGCCATCCCTTTGTTGAGCGGGTTTGCGCTGATGACTAGGTTCGAGATATCGACGTTTGACATCTCGTTCGCGTCATGCCGATTCCCGGTCTCGTCCTTGAACGAGACCCCTCTATAGCTCAGACTCGGAATCCAGGCAGCAACCATCCCGCGACGCAGGTCCGGACGCTCTGAGAGCGCCGCGTCCCTTGCGATCCCAATCGACCGAGTGAGTGCTGGACCTCTCATTGCCTAGACTGCCGCCGCGATATCCGGGAAGACCGGCGTGAAGCGCACGGCCATCTCGATGGAGTCCGAATGGAGCGTGACGGACGTGTTGTTGTGGACGACGAGCACACCGTATCGCTGCACGGCCGTGAAGACACCGACAGGCCCGATGACGACGCCGTCCGCGGTGTTCTGTACTCCGATCGGCAGCGATCCGATATATGTGAGTTGCCGGAGGCTTTCAGCCAACGTATGCCCGGAATACCCAGCATAGTCCGCGTCGGCCCCTGTAAGTCCAGCCCAGTTCCCAACCGCCGCCGTCGCGCTGTGCGACTCGGCCCAGTAGAGATCCATCGACCCACCAGCCGCCGGGTCGCTCGCCAGCTCCGTGGTCATGTCGACGCGAAACAGTCCCGCATGTACCGCCCCGAGGTCCGCCTTCACGCCTTCACGGGCCTGGGCCGTCGTGAGACCCACACAATCGATATCGTCGGTCCTAGTGCCCAGTGTGGTATTCGATCCTGGCGAGTAGGTGCTGTCGGCAAAGATCAGGACCGTGCCGGTCTTTTGCAGAACGTTGTTGGTCGCCATTAGCGAAGGCTCTCCATCTTCAGCGTGTGGTGCGTCACGGTCCCGACGCCGATCTCGGTCGCCCGGCTGATCACCTCATCGCGCGACGCGGTCAGCGCTGTCAGCGTGGCCGACCCGCCGCCGAAGGTCGCGAGAAATTCCTGTACCGCCGAGTGGGCGTTCCCAGGGCCGATAATGACGTCCGCCCCAAGGCCAAGCACCCGGTCCACACGCGCCTTGTTGGCGTCCGTCAGCGCGGCGAACTCAGCCGTATCGATGTGCTCCATGATCTCGCCCGCGCTCATCGTCGTCCGTTCGCGCGTGCGTACGGGCGCGTTCAGGTCGTCGACGAGTTGCTGGTCCGTCATGCCCGCATACCCCCGCCCGAGTGGGTCGGTGGTGACTTCGTCGCGTAGTGTCGTCATCTAGGAGATCTCCGCCTCGTCCGGCACGTCCACGCGCCAGCGCGTCCGCTCGCCCACAAACCGATTGGCGCACCGCGCCGCCAAGGGCGGCACCCACAGCATCTCCCAGACGTAGGCGTGGTCGAGCGTCTCCGACTTCGTCACCGTCCGCACCTTCAAAAACTGCCCTCCGCACGCCGGACACACTGCCTCATCGCCCGCCCGTGGCCGACGCGCCCCGGTGACAGCCTGTGATTCGGGCGAGAGGGCGTAGACGGCCAGCAGGCCGCGCCAGCCGGCGTCCAGGTCCACCCGCGTGTCGAGGTCGCGGAAGTCCGCCTGACGCATCGGGGCGAAGGCGGAGGCGGCCCGCCCGCACTTGTCCCCCGGCGCCACGCCGCGTTCGAGCTTGTAGATCGGCCGCCAGCAGTCGCCGCAGACAATCACGGCGCCCTTTGGATACCCCTCAAAACCGGGGTCCGTGCTGAGCGAGGCGCGGAGCGCGTCTCTCATACCGCCACCTCGTCGCCCCACGTCACCTGCTTGGTCCGTTGATACTCCAGCCACTGCGGCAGCGGGTAGCAGACGTCGGACGGCATCCGGTCATCGTCGTAGTGAATCGGCGGCGCCGCGTAGTGGAAGGCAAAGACGCCCGTATCCACCGTCGGCTGATAGCCCGCCGCGACCGCCCGCTCGCAGAAGTAGACATCCTCCGTCTGCGAGGAGAACTCCGGCCCCATGGAGGTGTGCTCAAGCGTCTGTGACATCGTGTGGAACCACCGGATCTCGTGGCCCGTCCCGAAGCACCCATCACACGCGCGCGCCTGCGCCTGCCCCAGACACACCGGGCACGTACCGTCCGGGTCAGCCTCGACGTGGCCCCCCGTGTACATCGTGCGGAAGACGTCGAGGTCAATCAGCGTGGCCCCCATCCCATGCGCCCAGCACTCGACGACGTCGCCGTGTGTCCAGTCGGACCGCACGCCCTCATGCTTCCCAGCGAGGATAAGCGGTTGTGGCGGTTCCGTCTTCGTGTAGTAGAGCCCGGCCGCAATCGGTTTCTGGTGCGCCCAGAGTTGCGTCAACGCGGACATCGACAGCAGGCAGTCATCGTCCACGAAGAAGATATGTGACGCCCGCGCGCCGCTCCGTGGATCGACGAGCGCCAGTGACCGCTGCACCAGGTTATTACGCGCGTGGCCCACCTCTTTCCCGATCGCGCTGAGTTGCTGGATCGGCGTGTTTATGGGCGCTTGCAGCGTCTGCATCGAGACCATCCACCGCATGGAGACCATACCCCGCGTGGGCACCGCCACCACCACGATCCGCTTTGGCGATCGCGGCGTGACCTCGACGTCGATGTCGGTCGGACGCATGGCCTTATGCCGGGGTCGTCACTTGGGTGTACCGGACGTCCACGTGGACCGTGGCCGACGCCACATCGGTCGTGGCCTCGTTCCAGTAGAACGCTAGCACCTCGCCGTCGGTCAGTTCTTTTGCAGCGGCCACGACCGCGAGGGTCGACGGGACCAGCGCGGTAATCGCCACGCCGCCGTTGGTCGCCACGTCAAAGTTATTCGGCCCCGCGACCACGGTGGTACCGGACCCAGCCGTGCCGACGTTCGTGAGACTGAACGCGCCGAAGTCGGTAGCGTGCGTGGCGATCGACGCCTGAAAGACGGCTTCCACGTTGTCAATATGGATCGTACCGCTGGCGGTCAAGACCGGCATGGTCGCGTCCGCCGAGACCGTGAAATCCGCGCTCGCGTGCTGTTGAATGTTGAAGTTGGACATTTGTCTAGTTCTCCAGTCGCCGGAGCCAGCCTCCGGGGTGCATCGTCAATAACTGCCGCTCGCACAGCGGCTCCCGTACGAACTCCGGGTGATGGGCGAGGAACGCATCCACCGCCGCCATGGGACCGCCGTCGTCGCCGTCCGTCTCGACAGGATGGCCTGAGATGTTCGTATCTTCCACGACGAGGAACGATCCCGGCGTGACAAATTGGCTGTAGGCCTCAAGCTCCTCCGCCACGTGGACGTGAGAGTGATCCGAATCCAGCGACACGAGCACCGGCCCAGCCTGCGCCAGTTCGTCCAGTTCCATCAGCACGTCGAGATCAAGGGATGAGCCGCGCCGGAACGTGATCCGAGGGTGCGTCACATCCGACAACGGCGCCGCGATATCGACGGACACCACCGAGCCGCCCGAGCCGCACATCTCCAGACAGTCGGCAAAGTGCAGCGCCGAGCCGCCGTAGGCCGTCCCCGTCTCGATAATCAACGCGGGTTTCACGCCCATGACCAACTCGTGATACATCTGCAAATCGAACGCGCATTTGAGCGTGGGAATGCCCCGGTATCGCGTCATCCCCCACGTGGTCGGCGTCGAGTACCACAGCTTGTGGAACTCAGCCACCACGGGGTCCGCTTGCGCGAGGATGACGGTGTTCCGTATCTGCTCCGCCGTGTGCTGGCGCGTCGTGATCTCGCCGGCGATCATGCGGTCCGCTCCAAGCGCTCCACGTGGAACGGCTCCACCTCATGCCCGCCCACTGAGATCGGACCGTCGAACCCACAGGCCACCAACTGCGCGGCCAGCTCCGGCGTGATGTCGGGTTCCATGGTCGCCAGGTACGCGGCATGATGATCCCCGGTCACGGTGATCTGCGCCAAGTGCCCCACCTCGGTCTCCCAGTCCACCCAGCAGGCGAACCCTTCTTCCTGCGCGCGCTGGTAGAACCAGAAGTCCTCGGACACGTCGAAGTCCGGTGGCTTCCCCGCGGTGGCGTTGCGCTGATACCGAAACCAGTCGCCGCCGATCGCCTCGAGCACCGCCCGCGACACGAGCAGCGCGCCAGCGCCGCCCCGGTCGATCTCGAACACCCCGCGCCCGTAGTGGACGGTCTTGTATTCGCCGGCCGGTGCCAGTGGGTGCGAGACGTAGCAGTTCGGGTGATAGGGCGGGTGCCGCACGTGATACCGCGCCGTGATGACGTCCTTCTGGTGGCGCGCCAACCGGTCGGCGATGTCCGGTTCGAACACGTGATCGGCGTCGAGGAACAGCAGCGCGTCGGCGTTCGTCGCGAGCATCGCCCGGACGATCTGGTTCCGCGCCACGTCCACCGGGAAGGCGTCCGACTCCAGCGGCTCCTGCGTCGACGCCGTGATCATGCCGGCGCCGGCCTGTCCGAGCACGCCGCCCCCGTTCCGCAGGTGGCCCAGCAGGCGCCGGAGCGAGCGATCGAAGACGGGCGCGCGGGGGAACCCGTGCGACGAGGGCACCCCAATCGCGAGCCTCACACCGTCGCCTCGTCACGCGCGAGTTCGGTGACGGACGTCGTGGGGGCATTCCGTGGCCGGCCACGCTTACGCGGCGGCTGCGGGGTGTCCTCCACTTGTTCCGCCATGAACGATTCAGGAAGGCGATACATGGGGTCGGACGCTTGGCGCAGCGCCTCGGCGCGCGTGCGCCCGTATTCCTGGATGTCAGCCGTCAGCGCGGCAATCTCCTGCGTCCGCTGGTCGGCGGCGTCCTGCATGTGCCGCTGCCCGTCCCAGGGTCCGTCTGTCCTCGGGTTCTGGACGAACTCGGCGAATGGAATCTCCATGCCCGTCGACGGGTCACGTGGGGGCGCGATGCCCTTCTCGCGATTCGCGGGGTTGAAGACCGCCACGAGGTCAGCGCGGCCGGCCAGCGTGACGTAGCGGAACCCGCGCGCCACCCATTTGTTGTGATGCTGGAGCGGCAGCCCTCCCACGGTGTCCCACTCAGGGAACCCGGCGTGGTCCCGGATGACCGTGAACGTCACCGGGTCTTTGTGCGGCCGCTGATAGATGGCTTTGATGTCGAGCAGCGGCGCGCCACTGTCACCTACGGTGGACACCCATGCCGGGTCGAACGGGACAAGTCTCAGGCTCACAATCCCTCCGATGGTAAAGCCGAACGACGGACGGGGAAATGCGAAAACCCCGCCCGCCCCCCTTGCTTAGTTGGTCGTGTTCGCGTAGAAGTACACCCCAGCGCCGCCCTGTCCGCTGGTGGTTGCTCCTCCCCTATACTCGGTTTCTCCCCACACGGACGTGCCGACCACCTCGACCTGTCTGGCAGAGGCGTCGCGTTCGACTTCGACGGTCAGCGGCCCGCCCTTGGTCACAAGGCCGATGGCGTCCGGGTGCATGATCGCCCCGGCATACACCGTGCTGGAAGACACGGTCGCCGTGCCGACACTGGTGGTCTTGAACACCTCTAGGCCGTAGAGCATGGACACGCTGCCCCGATTGACCATCGCCGCGCCGGCCGCGCCGAACGTCGAGGCGTCATCGAAGACGGCAATCAGCGGACGGTGCTGGGTCGGGTGAATCACGGCGACCCGGCGGTCCTCCGGGATGTCGTTCTCATCCAGTGTGCTCTTCGCCTCGGTGAGCAGCGCCGCGGTGAGCGGGCCAGAGCTTGACCCGGTGGACGAATTCAGCGCCCCGAACAGCGCCGTCAGATCCTGGTCCTGCAACTTCACCAGCGCCCGGCTGAACATCGTGCCGATAACCGCCGCTCTGGCGCCGGCCGCAGTCGCCACGGACCCCGTCGGCGAGCCCACGAAGTCCTCCTGTGAGGCCCCGATGGTCAGGTCGGTCACCGTGGACTTGACCGCGTGTTCCGAGACGGTGGCCGACGCGCTGCCGCCCGAGTCAATCGCGCTGTTCGTGGTGTAGTCAGACCCCTCAGCGATCGCGGCCGCCACGATATTGTCGATGATCGGGAAGACGTGCTTCAGGGTCGCCATGCCGCTGATATCGGCAGACGTGACGAAGCCCGAGACGCCGGGGTTGGAGTTGTAGCCGAGGACGGCCGCGCCGATCGTTTCGGTCTTGATCGTCTCGGTGAGTGTCGTGGTGGTGGTTTCAGACGCCATGGGACGCGCTCCTCTTCAGAGCCCGCCCCGCGTGCTTTTACCCTGCGGCTTTACGTTCCCAGAACGCGCCGGAGACTTGCGTCCCGGGCTGCGTGGCCTGCAAACGTTTCAGCGCGGCCGGATCGCCGGCGGCTGCTGCCGCGACAAGTTGCGCGCGCGAGGCTGACTCGACGTTGATCGTATCGTGTGACTCCCCGGCCCCTGAGCCGGTTTTGCCTGCCGCGCGAAGGATTGAATCCCTGCTCGGCCACTGGTCAATCAGCTGCGCCATGCCCGCCGCAAAAGTCGCAGATTCGCCATCACCCGCCGTGATTGGCTCGCCCTTGAGGTTCAGCACTTCCAGGCGCCCCGGGGTACCGTTCTCGCTGGGGATATACCGCACATTGCCCTTGAACGCCGGCATTGCAAATTCGGGCGTCAACGTCGTGAGCCCCGCCGGCCCGAACAACTCGCGCGCCCCGTGAAATGCCGTCTCAATCACCTTGTCCGCAAATCGCGCTTCGGCCGCCGCCGCGCGCTGGTCGGCCGCGTCCTTCGCCGCTTCGATCTTCGCTTTAAGGGTGTCGAACTCCCCGGCCTGCCGCTGGCGCGCCTCTTCGGCGGCTTCCTGCGTGGCCTTCAGGTCTGCGAGTTCCTGCCGTTCCGCCGACGAGAGACTGACCGAGTCCTTCCGTCGCCGGATCGCGTCGTCCCGGTCCGCCACCGCCTTCGTCAACCGCTGCTCGAGTTCGGCAATCTGCGCTGCGTGGTCGGGTGCGTCAACGGGGGGCGTCTCGTCGTCGGCCATTTATCGGGTCTCGCGCTGTAAATGGGCGTCCACTTTCTTCTCGGCCCAGGCAATGTCCGCCGCGTCCAGTCCGAAAAACTCCCGGATCACTCTTTTTCTGCCCGCGCCTGATTCATTATGCCAGAAAGCCTTGTCCGCTGCACCAATTGATCGCGATCGCTGAATAAATGTGCCGCCGCTGGCTTTCCCACCGCCGCTGAGGAAGGAAATCGTCACCATGCCCGGCTTTGGGCGCACGTTCATGTCGTTCAACATGCGCCCGGACACCTGCAGATCGGGCGCGGACGTGCCGAGTGCCTTTTGTTTCTGCGCGGCGTAGAGCGGGGCGAGCGAGGCGAACCGCTGGCCGTTGGCGTCGACGAGTTTTCCGGTGCGGATACGGATGCGCCCAATCAAGCCCTCGCCAATCTCGCGCATGAGTCGCGCGGGGGCGAAGTCGATATCGGTAAACTTGGCGCCGGTCCGGGTGACTTTCATGCTCATACGCCCAACTCCTGCTGTGCCGGCGTCGACGTCCCGCCCAATTCCTCAACCGTCGAGCTTCCGATAAATTGGAACGTATGACGACAGTTGTACCCGCCCCCGGTCAGCAGCACGCCCGCGATCTGGCCGTTGCTCATACGGCTAATTTCCTCGCGGGTGTGCACCTCTCCGATCAGGTTCCGACAGAACGGGCGCGTCCGGCCGTCGAAAGGCCCCATGTAGAGGAACCGATCGTCCGGCTCACCAGGGAGCCCGAGCTGCCGCACCTGCCGGCTGTACGTCGACACGGCGGTATCGTGCAGCGTGCGCGCCTGCCGCTTCGTCACGTCGGCGAGGTCGGCCATATCGTCCACGAGGTCGGCCAGGTCGCGGGAGCCGATCACGCCGTCGAGCGCGGCCCGCCAGAACGCATCGGCGGCCTGCTCCCCCATCGCCAGCAAGTCCGCCTCGCGGAGCTCCTGCAGCGCGGTGACGATGTTCGGGTCGATGGGCGTCTGTCGTGCCGCCCGAGCCGCGATGCCGTTGCCCTTGAGTGTCAGGATGGCGAGGTCGTCGAGGTCGAACGCGCGCGTCACGAGGTCGCCGAACCCGGCCGCGTCCATCGCCGTCGTGATTTCCGCCCGGAGCGCCAGCGCCCGTCCGAGCGAGGCGCGTTCGGCGATGAGCTTGCCGTCGGAGTTATCGAGCCGTGCCAGGAGACGCCGGATCTGCCGGTTGATCTGCGTGACCACACGGTCGAGGTCTTCCGCGAAGTCCTCCGTAATCGCGTCGATCAGGCGTTTCTCGCGCCGCGCCTGTGCCGTGAGGTCGTCAATCAGCGCCATGATTCATACCGCCGCCTCGTCCACTACGGCCACCCCCGCTTCACGTAGCCGTGACTCCGCCTGGGCGCGCCGGTCGAGTGCCGGGGACGCCGTCGACAGCGCCCCGATCTCACCCTTCACGATCTCCAGCGTCTTCGGGTCCAGGTCAGGGAGAATCAGCGACACGACACGCTCTTTGATGTTCGCGCCGGCCGTCTGCCCAAGGCCCATCGCCGCGGCCTGGGTGAACCCAGCCAGTTCGTCTTCGAGGTTTCGCATCTGGAAGTCGGTGGGGTAAACAATCTCCACCTTCGCGCGTTCGAGCGCCACCGCGCCATCCGGCGCAGTCCAATCGTAGTAGCGCTCCACCAGCGCCAGCTCGTACTCGCGCATCGTCGCGGCCATGCTGACAAGCGTCTGTTCGAGTTCCTGCCGCTGGATACGGAGCGCTTCCCCGGATTGCGCTTGCAGGCTGCCCCGGTCAAATCGCAGGTGTGCCATCCGGTACATCTCGGCCACCAGGAACGATTGATTGTCCTGGAGCACGGCTGGCACCTGCATATCAGCCGTCTTGTAATCGGCGGTCCCGACGACAATCTGTGCCGTCTTCGTGCCCGCGCCTTTATTGAGTTGGCCCTGAACGAAGTCAATCGTCTCCTGTGGCGTGTCAGCCGGCACCGACACGAGAAACAGCGAGAACGCTTGATCACGCAGCACGACGTCTTGCTCAGACGCCCGGTTGTAGAGCGCCTGCACCACCGAGGGCGTGATCAGTGCCTTGCCGATGAACGGGTGGCGCCTGCTGGGTTTCGGCCGGCACACCTCGAACGGCACAATCCCGAGGCCTGGTTCACCGCCCCCAATTAGCACGCCTTTGTGGTTGAACCGCGCGAAGGTGTCGTGGTCCCAGAGTAGATAGTCGTATTGCTCCGGCGTCGGCGTGTACGCGAGGCTCACCGGCGTCGGCTCCATCGCCAGCTTGATCGCCGCGAGGCCGCGCCGATCAGTGCGCCAGTCGAGAATCGCCGGTGATTGCACCGTGACGAGGTATGGCCGATTCGGATCGTCGGCCCGACTTGGCCCCGTGGGGTCGTCTGGCGACTTGTCGATCAGCGTGCCCGCGTGCCCTGCGGCGAGCGCCGGCCCGAGGACGGCTTGTGTGTAGTTGTCGATGGACTGCCCGCGCCCGTCGACGTCCGTCCACCAGTCCATCAGCGCGTCGTCGGTGGTCGAGCGTTCCACCGAGTTCGTGACGTGGCGCACGTAGATATCCACCAGCGCCTCGGCGTAGTTGTGATAGCGCGCCATCGCCTTGCGCTTCTGGTAGTCGTCACTCTCCTCGCGCGGAAACTGCCAGAGATAGGCGCCGTCGAGGAACCCGCCCGAGCCGTCGTAGGCGTCGAGGCCGACGTTCCACAGGTTGGAGTAGCGGGCGTGGAGCGGGTGTGTTTGTTTGAGGATCGCGGCACGCTTCGTGCCCTCCTCGGTGGCGAGGATGCCGGAGATAAAATCAGCCATGATTTACCCTTGCGCCTGCTGCGCCTGCTGCGCCTTCCGCCGTCGAATCGCCTGCAGGGTCTGCGAGGCCTGTGCGCCCTGTGCGCCCGCGTAGATATTCGTGACGAGCGCCTGCGGCCGCTGCGCCGGCCACACATAATCGATCCAGTAGCCGAACGCCTCGCCCGCGTGCGTGATCGTCTCGCCAGCCTTCTTCAGCACGTCGTCCGTGCCGCTCTTCTTCTGCGTGCGCTGGAGCGAGCGCACCAGTTCCCGGGTCGGGCATTCCTTCGGCGGGTTCGTGCGCCGTATCCATATCCGCGTCTGTCCCAGCGCGTTCTTGAGCATCCGATTCACAGAGTTGAGCCGGCGCGCGACGGGCGGGTTCACGCTGGGCACCCGTATCGTGACCTGCCCCGCGTGTCGCATCCGCTCGGAAATCATGTCGTAGTTCGATCGCAGGCTCTTGACGTGCCGCGCCTTGCCCGTGGCGTCCCCGTAGACGACGAACCCGGCCGGCCATGACGGGTAGCGCTCGAGGATCGCATCACACGTCTGGTCCACCGTTGATCCTCCGTGCAGCACCACCGCGTCAGTCACGTGCGCCTCTTGCCCCATCGGGCCGGGCCGCTGCTGGCCGACGATACAGACCATCGGGTCAACATTGAAGTCGAACGCGAGGACGAGTGGCATCGACGGATCGGCCGGGGCAACATCCTCGCGCCAGTGTACCTCAGCGTCAAACCCCGGATGGGCCAGCGCGCCCGTCAGGTTCGCCACGCCGCCTTCTACGTAGGCCCGAATCTCCGCCTCGGTGGCGTTCGCCATGATCTCCCGCAGATAGTTCGGGTTAGACTCCATCAGCTCCGTATTCTCGCGGGTGTTCATTTGGTAGACGTGGCAGTGCGGATCGCGGTCCGGCCCGAACATCTCAGCCAGCCAGCCGAGGTCTTCATTCGTGCCGGCGGCAACCTTCTGCCGCATCCGGGCGCCGACGTGCCGCACGCGGGCGACGGTGTTCCTCCACGCGTCGTAGGCAATCGAGCCCGGTTCGTCCACGGCAGCCCACGCCATATTGGGGCCGGCGATACTCTCCGGGTGCTCCCCGGTGGCGAACTGGATCGGGCCGCCGCCGCCCCAGGTGAGCGTGTGTGTCTCGCCGTTGTAGTGGTAGTCGCCGGGCTTCAAGAACCAGTTGCGCCCATCTTTGTCCGTCTCGTCGAGCATCGGGAGTAGTGTCTTCTTGATGTGCCCCCAGCCGGGCACCGTCCAGATCCCCGTTAGCGGGTGGTTCAGCGCGCTAAGCTTGAGCACCTTGCCCCAGAGCGTCATCGTCTTCCCTGAGCCCCAGCCGCCCCGGAACAGCAGGTTGGCGTCCTGGGTATCGTCGTCAAAGTACGCCTCTTGCGCGGTGTTCGGAATGGGCGCCCAGCGGATGCGAATCTCAGGCATCACCCTCGTCCGGCCGGTACCGTCCACCAAACGTCACCTTGATCGGGTCCGCGTCCGGGACGCCGCCGATGTGGACCGCCTGCACGGGCTTGCCGTCGAGGCGGTCGGCGGCCAGTT
>CALBET010000195.1 GCA_937888665.1 uncultured Acidobacteriota bacterium | reverse complement strand
GCGCGGGGCAATGGGGCCCCGCTAGCAACGAGCCGGGGTTTGGGGCAGAGCCCCAGGGTTACGGCGCGCACGTGCGCGCCCGCGAGGCAGCGGCGCGGGGCAATGGGGCCCCGCTAGCAACGAGCCGGGGTTTGGGGCAGAGCCCCATTGAAGAATGACTAGACACACCTTCGTCGTGCACGTCGAAGACAAGCCTGGGGTGCTGAACCGGGTGGCGTCGTTGTTTCGGCGTCGGGCCTTCAACATCGAGTCGCTGACGGTGGGACACACCGAGGTCGCCGGCGTGTCGCGGATGACCCTTGTCGTTGACGCCGACGCGAATGGGGCCCGTCGCATCGAGGCAAATCTCTACAAGCTGGTCAACGTGCTGCGGGTGAAGGACGTGACCGCCGACGCGGCCGTCGTGCGCGAGTTGACTCTGGTTCGAGTGACTGCCAACCACGAGACCCGCACCCACATCATGCAGTTGGTCGACACCTTTCGGGCCCGGGTCGTCGACGTGGCTCCCGATTCGCTGATCATCGAGGCGACTGGGACCGAAGAGAAGATCGACGGCTTGATGGGCGTGCTGGCGCCCTACGGGGTCCTCGAAATGGTCAGGACCGGCAGGGTTGCGATGTCGCGCGGCCAGCAGGCCAAGACCCCGGACCCGGCCGACGCGGCCGTCTCCGAAACCGACGAGAACGTGTCCTATTCGGTATGACGGTGGCGCGCGCCCCGTCTCTTCATCCCGGGCCCACCGCCCGGCACCAACGCAACGAGGCAGAACCAGAATGGCAACGATTTACTACGACGACTCGGCTGATCTCTCACTTATCCAGGGCAAGAAGGTGGCGATTTTCGGATACGGCTCACAGGGGCACGCGCACGCGCTGAATCTCAAAGACAGTGGTGTCGAGGTGCGGGTGGCGCTGGCCGACGGCAGCCGCTCACGAGCCAAAGCCGAGGCCGACGGTGTCACCGTGACCAGCGGGAGCGAGGCGGCGGCCTGGGCCGACGTCATCATGATTCTCGCACCGGACACCAAGCAGCGCGCGATCTACGAGGAGTCGATCGTCGGGAATCTGCAGTCGGGGAACATGCTGATGTTCGCCCACGGTTTCAACATCCGCTACAACACGATCGCGCCGCCGTCTGATGTGGACGTGACCCTCATCGCGCCCAAGGCCCCAGGGCACCGCGTGCGCGAGGTGTTTCTCGAGGGGGGCGGCACCCCGGCGCTGATCGCGGTCGAGCAGGATGCGACGGGGAATGCCCACGCCCTGGCGTTGTCCTATGCCAAAGGGCTCGGCGTGACCCGGGCCGGCGTCATCGAGACGACCTTCAAGGAAGAGACCGAGACGGACCTCTTCGGCGAGCAGTCGGTGTTGTGCGGCGGTGTCAGCGAGTTGATCAAGGCGGGCTTTCAGACGCTGGTCGACGCCGGCTATCAGCCGGAGATCGCCTACTTCGAGTGCATGCACGAGCTGAAGCTGATCGTGGACCTGATCTACCGGGGTGGTCTCAACTACATGCGCTACTCTGTCAGCGATACGGCGGAGCACGGCGACTATACGGGCGGGCCACGGGTGATCACCGACGCTACGCGCGAGGCGATGCGCGGCATTCTCAAGGACATCCAGGACGGCACCTACGCCAAGAACTGGATCGCCGAGGACAAGGCGGGTCGCGGTCAATTCATGGCGCGCCGCAAGGCGGAGCAGGAACTGCAAATCGAGCAGGTCGGCGCCGATCTACGCGCCATGATGCCGTTCCTCGATGCGGTGACCTTGAAAGAGAGTGTGTAGAGCGGGCACCTTCAGGTATGCGAGCGTCTGTGGGGCAAGGCTTTAGCCTTGCCTCGCAGGCCTGAAGGCCTGCGCCACGCCCTCGATTCGGCTTGCCTCGCAGGTCTGAAGGCTGCGCGGGTTGGAGCTATCCGACGACCCCTCTTACCCAGCCAATAATCTCGTCCATGACCCCGGCGTAGATCTCGTCCTTTGGCGGGGCCGACTTGCGTCGGATCCTCAGGGAGTGGTCTCCCCCGTCGATGACGTGCAGTGTGGCGTTCGGCATTCGGGCCAGCACCGGGCGTAGTTCCGCCTCGGTGCCAAAGGTGTCGCGTGCGCCCTGGACCACCAGCACGGGGACGCGAATACGGGGCAAGTGGGCGTCGCGCATTTTGTCCGGGCGCCCGGGCGGGTGCAGCGGGTACCCCAGCGCCACGACTCCGGTCACATCCGCGGCGGCCATGCCGGCCTCGTCAGTCGGGTCAGGTCCGGCAGCGATGTGCGTCGCGATCCGGCCGCCCATCGATTTCCCCCCGATGAACAGCGCGCGCTGTGGCGCGCCGGCTCGCACCAACGGAGCGACCGCGCGGTAGCAGGCTTCCAGTTTCGGTGCGCGGTCGGGCGCCCGCCGACCCTGCTCGGTGTACAGAAAATTGAAGGTGACCACGCGGAGTCCACGCGCGGCGAGGCCTTCCGCGAAGCTCACCATGAACGGGCTCGTCTGTCCCGCCCCGGCGCCGTGCGCCAGTATCAGCGTGGCGCCGATGTCCGTCGCGGGCCGGGCCTCGTACGCACGCGCGCTCACCGCCGTGGTGTCACCGAGCGCCAACGAGAGCCGGTCTGGCATGGGCTGTTCCTCTGAGAGATGCGCGTCTGACTGGCGGTCGTCCCCTGGAACGACGGGCTAGTCCGTGCTCCGCGTGGCTGGTCTCTGACCGGAGAGGCGCTTGAGGAACCGGCCGGCCGCCTGGTAGAAGTCGTCGTGCCACTGATGTCCGCCGTCGAACACCACCGTCTCGACGGCGATCGCGCGCGCCTCGAGGAATTCGCGGTCTGCCTGTAGCTTGTCCGCCGTGTACCACGCATCGGTTCGTCCGCACCCGAGCAAAATCTGAGGCCAGGCCTTCGCCGGCTTGTCGTGCAACTCCGGTGGCACGTCCCCCGCGAGCGCCAGCAGCCCGTCGCACCGGTGCCCGGCGGCGAGCGCGGCACGATACGCCATGGCGACCCCCTGCGAGAACCCGGCGTACACCAGGGGCGTGTCAGGAGCGGTCTCCGCTTTGAGTGCCGAGACCACCTCGTCCACATATCGGATGTTGTCGCGAATCGCCTGCTCGCGGTCCAGGCTGGTCATCCACGAACTCACAATCCGGCCGGTACGTCGCTCGTAGAAACGATGCAGCCCCTGGACCGCCGCGATCCGCCAGCGTTCGCTCCCGGGGATGGCACACAGAGCCTCCAGGTGCAGTTCGGCATTCTCGCCATACCCGTGGAACCCGACCAACAGCGGGGCGGGCGCGCCATTGGTTGGAGGGGTCACCAGGTAGCGGCCGAGTGTACGCGCCACGATGGTGTGTTCGACCGCATCCGATGTAGTGGTCACGGCTCATTCTAAGTGGTTCCGGTCTCGGCGGTAGAGCGCACGCGGCGCGGCCAGCTGTAGACAGCGTGCGATAATCGCCACATGTCATGTGTGCCATTCGAACAGCTGCCAGAAGACGCTCGGTTATGGGTTTTTGCCGCCGAGCGACCGCTCGACGAGCGTGAGCGCGAACGCGTGCTCGCCGTCGTGGACGGCTTCATCTCACAGTGGTCCGCTCACAACAGACCACTCACCACCGCTCGCGATCTCCGCTACGACCAGTTCGTGTTCGTCGCGGTGGATGAACGGGCGGCCGGCGCCTCCGGATGCTCCGTCGATGCGTTGGTGCGGCAGATGAAAGGGTTGCAGACGGAGCTGGGGGTTGAACTGGTCAATCACGCGCCGGTGCTCTACCGCGACGGCGATGCCATCGCCCGGGTGGCCCGAGAGCAGTTCGCCGAGCTCGCCGAGGGGGGGCAGGTCACCGGGAGCACGGTCGTGTTCGACAACACCGTGACGACGGTGGGTGCGGTGCGCGAGGGACGCTGGGAACTCGCCGCCAGTGACACGTGGCACGGTCGCGCCTTTTTTTAGTCTGACGCGCCGGGCGGATGGCTGCGGTCGGTGGCGTGACGCCTCACAGCAGCCGTTCCGTGTCTCCGCTGAAGCGGAGATGGTAGGTCACGACGTGCCTCCTGGGCTTGCGTGGGGCTGTCTTCAGCGATCAGGATTCGTGTCATGCAGCACCAGCGCGCGCACCCTGGCCGGGGTGCGCGGATACCGACGTGCAGCGGCGTGAGCACCTTGGCGGACTCCTCAACTTCTACCATCGCGAGGCCGCGTGACTGCTCGGCGCATTAACCGCACCCTACGGGATTCGAAGACGGTCGAAACCAGAGCGTCGCCGGGGCCTAGCAGCCCGTGGTGCAAGTCGCGCGTAGCACCGAGACGGGCGCTGCGCCCGCCGAACAAGGCGAGAAGAGGGAGAATACCGGCAGTCTTCGGTGTGCCACGAGGGCGCGGAGAGCCAGTGGATGCGAGATCCACCCGAGCAAGTGTCGGT
>CALBET010000194.1 GCA_937888665.1 uncultured Acidobacteriota bacterium | reverse complement strand
CGGCTACGCCGTCGAGTGAGCCGTGCGGCCCTCCTGGCGACGCCCCACAGCCCAGTCTTTCCATTTCAGGCCAGCCACCCGCCCGAACTCCTTCACGTTGGAGGTCACGAGCGTGGCCCCACGACGCCGGGCCTGACCGGCGAGCAACACGTCGTAGGCGCCAATCGGCGTTCCCGCCGCCTCGAGCTCGGCTCGAACCATCCCTGCCGCGCGGGCGTCGTCCTCATCGAACGGGGTCCACTCCAGGGGACCAGCCAAGAACGCGTCCAGCCGCTGGGCGTTGCTCTCCTTCCTCTGGCTCTTCGAGACGCCGTACCAAAGTTCGAACGCGACGATAGAGGACAGGAGCATGACGCTGTCCCGCGCGACTGCTCGTTGGAATCGGCGACGCACGAGGGGCTCCACGCCGTTGATCAACGCGATGCACGCGTTCGTATCAAGCAGATACGTCGTCATTGAACAGGTCGAACACGTCTCGCGGTAATGTGGGCGGCTGTTGCCGACCATTCGGCATGAAGGGCTCGTCGGCCAGCCGGTCGAGCTCGGCGAACCACGCCGACACGTCCGTGAGCATCGGTTCCAGGAGCACCCCTCGTCCGGCGCGGCGCACCCGGACGCGGTCGCCCTCGAATCTGAACTCACGAGGCAGGCGCACGGCCTGGCTCCGTCCGTTCTTGAACACCCTGGCGGTGGTCGTCATCTGGCCTCCTGTTGGTCTATACCGTTAGTCTATACCAATGGACAGTCAGCCTGAGACGCTCGGGAGGACGGGGGCTGGCCGGCTCGACCATGGAGCCCGTGCCTCATGAGCGTAGAATGACCCGGTCGCCCCACACAATCACCCTGAGGTGCCTATGAGTGGTCTCCCCTACGAGGACGTGCGCATCATCGAGAAGAGCGCGACTCTCACAGGACGTCTGATCGGGCTGCTGTTCGCGGATCAGGGCGCCGAGGTGTTCGTCGAACGCGCGGGTGCCGCCACTCCGGGTGAGCACGATCGCTATCTCGACCGCGGCAAGATCGCGGTGCCGCCGGGGGGCCTCGCCGACACCTCATCGGCCGACGTGGTCATTGTCGATGGCACGGCTCCCTCGAACCGCGACGGCGCGCAGATCGTGGTCTGCGTGACCGCGGCCATCCCGGGGGACGGCGCGTACGGTCACCTGGCGGCGGACTGCAGCGAAGACCTGCTCAACGCGCTCGTGGGCATCTTCACCGACATGGCGGTCTTTGGCCGCCTGCTGGGCCGGCCGGTGATCTACACGCCGCTGCCGATCTGCTCGGTGTATGCCGGCGTCCACGGCGCCATCGCAGTTGGTGCCGCACTCGCGGACCGCGAGCGCTGCGGCGTCGGCCGCGAGATCGTCGCCTCGCGTCTGGCCGGCGGCGTGTCGGCCATCGGGGCGCTCACGCTGACCTCCACCGACATTCCGGCGCACCTGGGCCGGCGTCACCGCGCTGGCGGCGCGGGAGCGCCGCAAGGACGGACATGGCGACTGGGCGGAATCATCGCTGGCGACCGCCGCCACCCTGATCCAGTTGCTGTTCCAGCCGTCGGCCGAGCCGGCCACGGCCCGCGGCGCCCACGCCACTGGCCGCACCGCCGCCGAGCGGGTCTACCACTTGTCGGACGGATGGGTGTTTGCGCAGGCTCCGCACGACATGTCGGCTGAGCTGGCGCCGATGACCGTCGCGGAGGCCCTCGCTGACCTGGCGGCGCGGGGCATCAACGCGGTGCCGGTCCAGACCTTGCGGGAACTGGCCGACCGCCACCGGCCGGAGCCGACCAAGACCGTGCGCTTCGAGAAACGCGAGCGGGACGGGTGGGAGACCGAGTGCTTCGCACCCTCCTGGTACGCGTTCGACGGGGTGCCCGGCGCCCGTCCGGCCGCTCCGCCACGCGTCGGCGCCGATGCGCCGGCAATTCTCGCCGAGCTGGGGTACACGGAAAAGGATGTCGAACGCCTGATCGCCGACGGCGTCGTGGGCCCCACGGAGTGGTTTCAGCGGGGCGAGGATGACTGACCTCGCCGCGGGCACCCGTCTCGGCGTTTTCGTCGTGGGCGAGCTGTTTTACGCGCAGCCAGGCCCTCCGGCCCAGCTGATGTCGGTCCGGGTGGACACCGACCCCACCACGCAACCGTTCGCAGTGGGCGGCCGCGCGTCCCGGTGCCGTGACCGAACCGCCAGATCGGTGAACGGTTATGAACCCGCCGGAAGGTCTTACCCGACCAGACGGAACCCTACCGACGCGAAGTGATGGTCGAAGGCGAAGGCGACGCGAATCCCCTTGGCCGTCATCAGGACAAAGCTTGTCGCGTCGACCGCCGACAGCTTGTGTAGGTCCTGGCGTGTGAAGTACCGCCACGCCGCGGTCATCTGGGCCGCCGTGCAGGTGAGCACGCGGAGCCCCTTGAGCTGGTCGACCGAATCCTTCCAGGTCAGGGCGACGTCTCGACGCGCGTGGCGATCGAGAAAGGTGAACGTCTCGAGCATGATCGGCACCGACGTGTGCAGGCGGGCGCCTTCGACGGCGAGCTGCGCCCAGGCGTCGACGGCGCGCTGATGCAACGGATCGCGCGTCAGCGCGAGCGCGATCCAGGCGCCCGTGTCGACGAACACGGCTTCGCCGGCTCTCATTACGGCTCGTCGTGGACGACGTCGTGCTCGACCGACGACCGCGTCGGCTCGCCGTCCCACAGGGCGACCGGGCCGGCCGCGGGCGCCTGGAGCCAGACGCGGCGGATCGCTTCACGCACGAGGTCGGCCACACTGCGTCCGGTCCGTCGCGCGGCGCGGTGCAGCGCCTCGAGCTCCTCCTCCGGAAGGTAGACCTGCGTTTTGACCATGTGTGTCATGGTATGCATCGCCTTGCCACCCGTCAACTCCCGCGAACCTCGAGGCCTTCCTTCCGAGCCAGCAGCCACGGCCCTCGTAGCAAGGCCCTTCAGGGCCGCCTTCGTCGCAGGTATTGGTCCTGCGTCAGTCTGATTTTCGGGGGCGCATGTGAGGACCAACCGCCGTGCGGTTGGTGGACGTTGGGATGGGGTCCGGCCTGATGAAGATCGAGAAAGCGGCCCTGAAGGGCCTTGCTACGGAGGATCGACGCACGGCAGCATCCGCCGGCCCCGCATGCCAGTGGCGACGGCCACCTCCATCTGCCGCCGAACCGTCGTAGCAAGGCCCTTCAGGGCCGCCGAACGGGATGCGAATTGACGAATTGCAGCAAGTCACTCATCGTGTAGATCTCAGACCCGGAGAATGGGTACTCGTCGACGCGCTGCACGAGCCCGGCCCGAATGGGATTTCCCAGGATGTAGCGCACAGCCCGTCCGATTGATTCGTCGTCCCGTAGCGCGTGGTCGAAGTAGCTGTGCTGCCACAATTGTTGACCGGTGTGCTTTGCATAGGCGAAGCCGGAGTATTGCTTTGCCGCGTGAACGAATTTCTCCAGGCTACAGCTCGGCGACATACTCTGGACGAGCAAGTGGACGTGGTCGGGCATGAAGCAGTACGCAATCACCGAGAACTCGCGTTCCCGTCCAGCTCGCGAAATCTGCGAGAGAGCGAGGTCGACGACGGTCTGTTGAGTGAATATCTGGCGGCGTTCCGCAGTGCAGAACGTCAGCGAATATCGGCGGCGACGGAAATATTGCTTCTCGGAGAGCCTGGGTCTGTTGGGGCGCATCGTCGACCAAGCTTGCAACCGCGATGCCGTTGATCACTGGATCGGGCGACCGCGCCTCGCTTCGCCGATCTTTCAGCGGCCCTGAAGGGCCTTGCTACGTACGCCAGAGGTTAGCGGGGTCTCCTGAGGCAACGCACGACGCGCCGTCGTAGCAAGCCCCTTCAGGGGCGATGGTCGATCCACGGGCCTTAAGGTAGGGGCAAGGAAGTCGGACATGATCCAGCCACGCGCAACGATTCGACTTGGACTACTGGCCACAATCACGGCGGTGTCGACGATGGTCCCCCCCGCCGCACTGGCACAGTCGGAGACCGCGTTCACGCCGGTGACCGACGCCATGCTTCAGAACCCGGCCCCGGGTGATTGGCTCACCTGGCGGCGCACACTGGATGGTTGGGGGTACAGTCCGCTGGACCAGGTTGACCGAGCCAATGTGGACGACCTGAGGATGGTCTGGACGCGCGGACTCACGCTGGGCAGCAACCAGGGCACGCCGCTGGTCTATAACGGGGTGATGTACATGCCGAATCCGGGGGACGTGATTCAGGCGATTGACGCGGTCACGGGCGATCTCCGCTGGGAGTACCGGCGCGACCACCCGGACGACCTCGACGAATATGTCACCCCGACGCTGAACACGATCAACCGGAACATCGCCATCTACGGCAACCTGATCATCAACACGAGCGCTGACGACTTCGTCTTCGCGCTCGACGCCACATCGGGCGAGCTGGTCTGGGAGACCGAAATTCTCGACTACCAGACGCTGCCGGCCCACCAGTCGTCTGGCCCCATCATCGCCAACGGCAAGGTCATCTCCGGACGTGGCTGTATGCCCAGGTCGGGACCAAACGCGTGCGTCATCACCGCGCATGACGCGGCGACTGGTGAAGAACTGTGGCGGAGGCGGACGATTCCCCGCCCGGGGGAGCCGGGTGACGAGACCTGGGGCGGCGTCCCGGACGAAGACCGGCGACACGTCGGCGCCTGGATGGTGCCCAGCTACGACCCCACGCTGAATCTGATTTACATCGGCACGTCGGTGACGTCGCCGGCGCCGAAGTTTCTGGTGGGCGGGGTGAACAACAAGCACCTGTACCACAACTCGACGTTGGCGCTCGATGCCGACACCGGCGAGATCACCTGGTACTACCAGCACCTGAACGACCACTGGGATCTCGACCACCCGTTCGAGCGGCTGCTGGTGGACACGGCCGTGGCGCCCAGCGCGGACGCCGTAAGCTGGATCAACCCACGGATTCGCCCGGGCGAACAGCGGAAGGTCGTGACCGGCATCCCCGGCAAGACCGGCATCGTCTACACGCTGGACCGCGAAACGGGCGAGTTTCTCTGGGCCACCCCGAGCGTGAGCCAGAACGTGGTCAGCAACATTGACGGAGCGACCGGCGCCGTCACCGAAAATTCGGAAGTTGTGTTCACCGCGGATGGGCAAGAGGTGATGGCCTGCCCAACCTGGCAGGGTGGCAAGGACTGGGAGGCGGGCGCCTACAGCCCGCTGACGAACCATATGTATATGCCGTTGCGGCACACCTGCGGTCGGATGATGGCCGACGCGGGCAACGGATGGTACGCCATCACCGTGCGCACGCAGCTCACGCCGGGCGTGAGCCAGCTGGGCACCATTCAGGCGATTTCCGTCGAGACGGGCGAGACCACGTGGACCCACGACCAGGACGCGTTCACGATGTCGCTCCTGACCACCGGGGGTGGGCTGATCTTTGGCGGCGACGGCAACGGTCGCTTCAAGGCGCTGGACCAGGACACCGGTGACGTGCTGTGGGAAATCAACATCGGCTCGCCCGTCACCGGGTTTCCGATGACCTACGCCGTCGACGGAAAACAGTATGTCGCGGTGAGCACCGGCCGGTCCTTGAACACCGGGATCCTCAATCGCCTGACGGGGATGAACCCGAGCGAGGGCAACAACCTGTTTATCTTCGCGTTGCCAGAGTAGATCAGCCCTGACACACGGGAGGCTCCCTAGCAGCCCGTGGTGAAAGTCCCGCTGCATTCGAGCGGCGCTGCAAACCGCCGATCTGCGTTGTTCATCGG
>CALBET010000193.1 GCA_937888665.1 uncultured Acidobacteriota bacterium | reverse complement strand
AGTTCAATCTTACCGGCGGTACGCTGTCCGAGAGAGTTCGCGGGCTCTACGCCAGTGCGACGCTGCTGGACCTGACTGGCGTCGCGGCGGTTCTCGGCCGCACGCTTCAGCCCAACGACGATCTCCCCGCGAGCCCGGACGTTACGGTGCTGAGCTACGCCCTGTGGCAACAGAGTTTTGGCGCAGATCCAAACACCATCGGTCAGACGGTCCTGCTCAACGACGAGGCCCACACCGTCGTCGGCGTGATGCCGAGCGGGTTCGTCTTGCCGCCGGGGTTCAGCGCAACGGTCGTGTCGGCCGACATGGTGATGCGGCCACCGGATCTTTGGGTTCCGCTCAAACCGAGGACTGGTGTGATGGCGCGGAATCTTCGCTATATTTTCGCCCTAGCTCGGGTCCGGCAGGACCGCACGCTCGCGCAAGCGCAGGCTGAACTGGACACGGTCGCCTCGCAGCTCGCGACCCAATATCCGGACGCCAATCGCGGACTCCAGTTCGCAATGCTTCCCCTGCAGGGGCAGGTGATGGGAAGTCTCAGCGCGGTGCTGCCCCTATTTGTCACAGCCGCGGGGCTCGTCTTTGTCATCGCCGGCATGAACGGCCTGGCCGTCTCGGTCGCGGCGGCGGCCCAGCGGAACCATGAATGGGCGATTCGGGTCGCCCTTGGCGCGACGCCACTGCAGCTGTATGTCGAGGCGCTCGGCGCCGCCATCGCGGCAGCCGTGGGGGCCGGGGCATTGGGTTCGGCGGTGGCGTATGCCTTTCTGGCCGCGCTACGCGTCTCGGGCGATGGAATCATGTCTGGGCTGTCCAGCGTCAGAGTGGACGGCCTGGTCTGGCTATTCGCGGCAGTCTTGACCACGACCATCGGGTTCGCCTTGGCGTTGGTGCCAGTTTTGGTGACGCGACGTGAAGGCCTCCCCAGTGGATTCGGTGGCGAGGGTACGCGAACGACGGGCTCGCGCCGTACGCGGCTCATTCGGCGGGGCGTCCTCGTGCTTCAGGTAGCACTCGCCGTGGTCGTGGTGACTCTGGCCCTTCAACTCGTGGTGACCTTCAATCGGTTGAGTGACGTGAATCCCGGTCTCGATCCGCGGAACCTCGTCGCCCTTGAATTCACCCTTCCAGAGAGGACATATAGCGACCAGCCCCTCAGGGCGAGGTTCCAGCGAGATTTGCTCGAAGCAGTTGAGGGCATCCCCGGGGTGGTGTCGGCGACCACGGTGGACTACGTCCCGTTCGGCGAGAACATCGCCATCGTGAATCTGACGGTCGAGGCGTTGGCCCCGCAGCCGTCCGGTGACCAGCCGCGGGCGCTCTGGCGCACGGTCAGTCGGAATTACTTCCGTACGCTCTCGATTCCACTGCTGGACGGCCGCGAATTCACGGAGTCTGACCGTATTGACGCGGCGCCCGTGGCGATCGTCAACGCGGAATTCGTTCGGCGGTTCTTTCCCGAGGGCACAGCGATCGGCAGGCGCATCAAAAGGGGACGCGCGGACGCAGGGGGCGCCTGGATGACGGTGGTAGGGGTCACGGGGGCGGTGCGCAGTACCGGGCTCGGACTCGCTCCGCAAGCGGAGATCGTGGTGCCGTACACCCAGTGGAGCACGAGCGAATCTGTCACGCTGGTGGCTCGGACCGAGGCGAACGCGCTCGGCACCCTCCGCGCGATTGGACGGGTGTCCGGCGAGGTTGATGCCCGGGTGCCTCCGTCGTCGGTGCGGTATCTCGAATCGATGATCGCGGAGTCGATCGGACGCCCGAGATTCCACGCCAGTCTCCTGGTGGTGTTCGCAGGTTTGGCGCTGGTGCTCGCGCTGGCAGGCACCTATGGGCTGAGCGCGGCTCTCGTGTCTATCCGCCGTCGCGAGATCGGTCTGCGCATCTGTCTCGGCGCGCCCACCGGCGGAACGGTCGTGACGGTGGCGGGCGAGTCGTTGGGGTGCGTGGCGGTCGGGACACTCGTGGGACTGGCCAGTTCGGTACTAACGGCCGGCGCTTTGAGTAGCGTGTTCGTTGGGTTGGACGCGTCGGACGGCGGTCCGTACGTCGCCAGCGCTCTTCTCATGGTCATCGCCGGCATGATGGTGAACGTCGCGCCAGTTCGGCGAGCATTGGCGATGGAGCCAGCGGCCATCTTGACTGAAGCCGCTGGCGCTGGGCGCAGATAGGGCTCAACGGAACGACGACATCCGATCAGGTATGATGCGATTCGCTCGTCACCAGAGGATTCTCTCGTGACCAGAGGCTGTGTTACGGCGACCCCGAACGCAGACTGACGCCCGCTTCGATGGGGCCGCGAGGCACGGAGTTCATCGGCCCGAAGCCCGCCCTCCAATGGCCACTTCCGCGCCACAGCCGACGAGACTCTTCAATCGACAGTTCGTCCTGCTGTGGCAAGGCCAGGTCGTCAGCCGCTTGGGGAGCCAGGCGTTCACGATCGCGCTCACGCTCTGGACGCTGGAGGTCACCGGTTCCGCCACCATGATGGGGGTGATGCTGACCGCGAGCCGAATCGCAACGGTGGTGCTGGGTCCCTTCGCGGGGGCCTTCGTGGATAGTCGTCCGCGGCTCCGTATTATCGTTGCGTGTGACTTTGGCCGAGGGGCGTTGACGTGCGCACTCGCGGCGTCCTTCTGGTTGTTGCCGTCGCAGCCACTGGTCGGTGCACTGTTTTTCGTGGCGCTGATGAACGGTGTCCTCTCGGCACTCTTCAACCCGGCGGTGGCCTCGATTACACCGGATCTGGTGCCTGAGCGCCGGCTGGCTGCAGCGAACTCAATTCAGCAGGCTTCGATGCAGGCAAGCACGTTTATCGGTCAAGGCCTGGGCGGGGTGCTGTACCGAGCCCTTGGGGCACCCCTGCTCTTTCTCTTTGATGGCGTCACGTTCCTGTTCTCCGGTGTCAGCGAAACATTGATCCAACCGCGAGACACGGCGGTCTCCGATACTCGCGACGTTGTTAGCTGGGCCGAGTTTGGACGGAAGACGTTCGACGGCCTGGACTATCTGGTTCGACGACCTGGTCTACGGGCCGTGTTTCTGTCTGGATCCGTCATTAACCTGGTCGCGATGCCGGTCGTGGTTCTGTTGCCAATCTATGTGACCGACTACTTGAACGCGACGTTGGACTGGTACGGCTTTTTGCTGGCCTCGCTTAGTGCGGGAATGATCGCCGGATTCGGCGTGACCGCACTCGCGAGACCTACGGGCGCGAATCATGCAAGGTTCATGATCGGGATGTTTGCTCTCTTGTCGCTCGCGCTGGGTGCGCTCAGCCAGGTGCGCAGTCCCTGGCTGGCCCTCGTCGTCATGTTTATCAGTGGAGGCGCCACGGGAATCATTAACAACCTCGAGATGACGCTGTTGCAACGAACCACACCGGTGGAGTTTCGCGGCCGCGTGATGGGACTGCTGTTTACGGCAAGCGAGGCCTTGGCGCCGATCGGAATGATCGCCGGCGGTCTCGCCGCCGATTTGACGGGGCGGGACATCCCGCTGATTTACGCGGTCTGCGGCGCGATCGCCATGACGACTGTGTTCGGATTGAGCGGCCGCGGAAGCCGCCAACTCCTTGCCTCGGTATGAGCGTCCGTGCAGGCACTCATCGATTTGAGCCACCAGGGCGCTCGCAGCCGGTCGTGTCCCGACACTGTATGCTGAATGCTGAGTCCCGGGAGCGGGAGGCACTGCAGACTGTTTCCCATCCGCGGGGCGGCCTGACCGAGCGGCCACCCTTTCTGTCCTGTCCAACACCGCTCATGTCAGTGACCTCAAATCGTGGCCCGGATCCGGCGCAACCGGCCGCCCTTGCGGGTTCGGCCTTCGACCACGCGCCGCTCGGCCTGGCCGTCCTCGACGGCGCCGGCATCATCCGGCACACCAACGCGGCCTTCCACCGGGTGTTCCGACGTGGTCCAGAGGCGCTGAAGGGGTGTGCGCTCACAGCACTGCTGCCGGGGCACGAGCCCTCTTCGGCGGCCACCCTGCTCGAGGCCCTGAACCAGGCCGAGAACGCCGTCGCCGACCTGCGGCTCGACGCCGCTCCCGGGGCCCCACGGTGGATCCGCGTGAACCTGTCCCGCGAACCGTCCCTCGACAGGAACGTCGCGCTCATCGTAGGAACCTTCGAGGACGTCACGGCCCAGAAGTCTGACGCCGAGACGATTCGGTCGTCGACGCACCGCCTGCAGCAGCTCGTTGAACAAGCCAACGACATCATTTTCAATATCGACCTGCATGGTCGTTTCACCTGGGTCAACCCGGCGGCCAGTCGCCTGTTGAAACGACCTGCGACAGAGTTGGTCGGCATGAGCTTCGTGCAACTTGTGCGCCACGACCATCGTGCAGACGCCGAGCGCTTCTACCAACAGCAGGTTCGGGAACGTATCCCGTCGACCTACTACGAGTTTCCGGCGGTGGCCGCCGACGGCACCGATGTCTGGCTGGGGCAGTACGTCCAGCTGATTGCTGCCGGCGACTGGATCACCAATGTGCAGGCGGTGGCGCGTGACATCACGGCCCGACGGCACGCTGAAGACTTGCTGCGCGCGAGTGAAGAACGCGTTCGGGTGGTCGTCTCCACGGCGCCGATCATTCTGTGGTCCGCGGATAGAGATGGCGTGTTCACCCTCTGCGAGGGCCATGGACTGAAGGGACTCGACCTCACGGGAGGAGGCGCGGTGGGACAACGGGTTGCTGATGTCTACACCGACCCGGACGTGGCCGAACATATGCGGCGGGCCCTCGACGGCAGCGCTTTCCAGACCGAGATGACGCTGGGGAACCTGGTCTTCGATTCGTGGTGCGCACCACTGCGAGACCAGAACCGCGACGTCACTGGGGTCATCGGCGTGGCGGTGGATGTCACCGAGCGTACACGTCTGTCACGGCGGTTACGCGAGGCGGAAAAGCTGGAGGCCATCGGCCGACTCTCCGGGGGCGTGGCCCACGATTTCAACAACCAGCTGACCGCCATCCTTGGGTTCGCGGAAATGCTGCAGCAGTCGTTCGCCCCCGACGACCCCCGGAACGATGACGTCGTGCAGATTCTGAAGAGCGGCCGGCGGGCGGCGTCACTCACCGAGGCGCTCCTCGCCTTCGGCCGGAAACAGCCCAGGCGACCAACCGTTCTCGACCTGAACGCCATCGTGGCCGACCTAGCACCGTTGCTGCTCCACACCATCCGCGAGGATGTCCAGCTAGAGACGGACCTCGACGCCGACCTTTGCGCCATCCGCGCAGACGAGGGACAGATTGAACAGGTGATCATGAATCTGGCGCTCAACGCGCGCGATGCGATGCCCGGCGGGGGACAACTGACGATTCGCACGGCGGGCGTCACGCTCGACGACGACTCGGTGGGCGGCGACCCGACCAGACGGGCCGGCGCGTATGCCTCGGTCGCGGTGACCGACACTGGCGAGGGCATCGATGCGGAAACCATGGCCCATATGTTCGAGCCGTTCTACACCACGAAAGAGCAGGGCAAGGGGACCGGCATGGGCCTAGCGTCCGTCTATGGCATGGTTCAGCAAAGTGGCGGATTCATCGAGGTGGCAAGCACGGTTGGCCAGGGCTCCACCTTCACCTTCTATCTACCCTCGGCCGGAGGCGCGGCGCCGCGAGACGCCACGACCCGGACCGCGTCGTCGCCCGCACGCGGCACCGAGACGGTCCTCCTTGTAGAGGACGATGCGGGCGTCCGGGAGATGACCGCGGAGGCGTTGGGCGCCGCTGGCTATTGCGTTGTCGAGGCGCAGGGCATCGAACAGGCGCGCGAGGCCGCGACCAGCCGTTCCGGTGGAGTCGACCTGCTGCTGACCGACGTCGTGCTGCCAGATGGCAGCGGTCCGGCGCTCGCGGCGCAGCTGTTGGCGGCGCATCCGACGCTCAGGGCCCTGTTCATGACCGCGTATGCCGCCGACCCCACTCTTCGAGATCGGCAGGGCCGCGCCTACGAGGTGCTGGAGAAACCGTTCGGACCTGAGGAGTTGCTGCAACGAGTCCGCCGCTTCCTCGACCGCGCCCCAGAAGAACCCGACGCGCCCGTCAGTCCGTCCTGATCAGACTGCTCGATCCGCGCCATGATCACGCCCCCTGCCCACTCGGTGCGTCCCGCCACGCTCGCTCAGGCCGCCGTGCCCATCGGCCTCCTGGTCGGGCTGCTGGCCGGCTCCGTGGCCCTGTTCGGCGACGCCTCATCCAGCGGACCGAACCAGATCGCATTGATTCTGGCGGCTGGCGCCGGTGCGCTCGTGGGGCTGCGCAACGGTTACTCCTGGCCGGCAATCGAGCGGGGCATCATCCAGGGAATCTCCGTGTCGATGGGCGCCCTGTTGATTCTGCTCGTGGTCGGGTCCCTGATCGGCACGTGGATCCTGGCCGGCACCGTGCCCACCATGATTTATTACGGGCTCTCGCTCCTCGCGCCGGCGGTCTTCTACGCGGCCGCCTGTGTCATCTGCGCGCTCGTGTCGCTCGCCACGGGCAGTTCCTGGACAACCGCCGGAACCATCGGTATCGCGCTCATCGGCATCGCCACCGCGCAAGGGTTGCACTTGGGCCTCGCCGCCGGCGCCATCATCTCGGGCGCCTACTTCGGCGACAAGATGTCAGCCCTATCGGACACCACGAATCTTGCCTCGGCGGTGGCGGGGACCGACCTCTTCAGCCACATCAGGCACATGGTGTGGACAACTGGACCAAGCTTCGCCATCGCGCTGGTGCTCTTCACGGTGGCGGGGTTTATCGTCCCCACGCCCGGCGCAACCGATGATCTGGCGGTGATACTGGGCGCGCTGCAGCGCGAGTTCGTCATCGGCCCTCACTTGCTGATCCCGGTGGCGCTGGTCCTGATACTGGTGATGCGGCGCATGCCGGCGTTCCCAGCGCTGTTGATCGGGGCGCTGGCGGGCGTCGTCTGCGCCGTGCTGTTCCAAGGCGACGCCGTGGTGACATTCGTAGGCGAGCCGGGGTTGAGCCGTCCAGTGGCGCTCGCCAAAGGGTCCTGGATTGCCCTCTTCGACGGCTTCGTGCTCGATTCCGGAACCCCGGCCCTGGACGAACTGCTCACCCGGGGGGGCATGGCCAGCATGCTCACCACGGTGTGGCTCATCATTTCGGCCATGATGTTCGGGGCCGTCATGGAAACAACGGGACAACTTGAGGCGGTGGCCAGACGAATTCTCAGCACCGTCCACGGCACCGGGAGCCTGATCTCGGCCACGCTCCTGACCTCGGTCGGGACGAACGTGCTTGCCTCCGACCAGTACATCTCGATCGTGCTCCCCGGCCGAATGTTCCGGGCCGAATACGAGCGCAGACGACTGGACCCGAAGAATCTGTCCCGTGCACTGGAGGACGCCGGGACGATTACCTCGGTGCTCGTGCCGTGGAACACCTGCGGCGCCTACATGGCCGGGGCACTCGGCGTTGCCACGTTGACCTACGCGCCGTTCTGTTTCTTCAACCTCGTCAACCCCCTGGTGGCGGCCCTGTACGGATGGGCCAATATCTCCGTCGCCCCGCTCGACCTGGACGAGTCCCCTGAGAAGGCAGCCGCGGACCGGTTGTCGGGCGGCGTCCAGCGCGGGGCCGGACCCAGGTGACCATGCGATACTGACGGTTCACGGACCGGCCGGGATTGACATCCACGGCATCGGACGGCGGCACACGACACGGTATGCGACAGGGAGTCCGGACGCGTCAAGCGGGGATGATTTTCATCTTCGTCACGATGTTTATCGACATCCTGGGGTTGGCCGTCGTTATTCCAATTCTGCCTGAACTGATTGGCGAGCTACTGGGCCGCGATGCCTCCTCGACGGGACGGTACCTCGGGGTCATCGTCTCCGTATACGCCTTGATGCAGTTTCTGTGCGCGCCAGTGCTCGGAGCCCTCTCCGACCGGTTCGGACGCCGGCCGATCATCCTGATCTCGCTCTTCGGTTTCGGGCTCGACTACCTGATTCAAGGCTGGGCCCCGTCCATTGGCTGGTTGTTTGTGGGCCGCTTCATCGCTGGTGTCATGGGCGCCAGCATCACAACCGCCAACGCCTACATCGCCGACGTCTCGACCCCAGAAACCCGGGCTCGAAACTTCGGCTTCGTCGGGGTCGCGTTCGGCCTCGGCTTCACCCTTGGCCCGGCGCTGGGCGGCGTGCTTGGCGCTATTCATCTCCGCCTCCCGTTTTTCGTCGCAGCCGCGCTCGCGCTTCTGAACTGGCTGTACGGGTTCTTCGTGCTGCCCGAGTCGCTCGCACCCGAGCACCGCCGGCCGGTCTCCTGGCGCACGATGAGCCCAATGGCCAGTCTTCGGCGTCTGCGGGCCTATCCGCTGGTCGCCGGACTGGCGTTTGCGGTGGTCTTCAGCTCGCTGGCGCAGCGCGGAATGGAGAACGTCTGGGTGCTCCACGCCGGATATCGATATGGGTGGGACACCCAAGCCAACGGACTCACGCTGGCACTGGTGGGGGTGATGGCCATCCTCGTACAGGGGCTGCTGGTCAGACCGACCGTACTGCGTCTGGGTGAGCGCCGCACGATCATGCTTGGACTGACCGTTTCGACGCTGGCGTTCCTCGGCTACGGCTTGGCGTCCGAAGGCTGGATGGTCCTGGTCATCATCGTCTTCGGCGCACTGGCCGGCTTGGCAATGCCGGCCATGCAGGGTCTGGTTGCCGGCACGGTGAGTCCGACGGAGCAGGGCGAGATCCAGGGCGCGCTCACCTCCCTGACCAGTCTCACCAGCATCTTCGCCCCGCTCATTTTTACCGCCGGGCTGTTCAGCTTTTTCACGTCTGAGGCCGCGCCGATGACGTTGCCGGGTGCTCCTTTCTTACTAGGCTCCGCCCTGTTCGGGGTGTCGCTGGTGGTCCTCATCCGGCTCTTCCGCCGGATTCCGGCTGCGCCGGCTGATTCGGCCCCAAGGAGCAAGACCATGCGAGCCAACACCAACAAGGGTTTCACCCTCATCGAGCTACTCATTGTTGTCGCCATCATCGGCATCATTGCCGCCATCGCCGTGCCGGGTCTGCTCCGCGTGAGGATGTCCGGGAACGAGGCGT
>CALBET010000192.1 GCA_937888665.1 uncultured Acidobacteriota bacterium | reverse complement strand
CTCCACACGATCATGGGCGCCCTGGAACAGGAGGCCGGCGGGCCGGTTGACGTCTACGACGACAAGTGGCGACCCAGATGGCTTGAGCCGACGCCGGAGCCGGAACCGGAACCGGAACCGGAGCCGGAGCCCCGCCCGTACTCGGTCGCCGACATCGTCAACGAGGGCAGTTTCCACTCGGCACAGCGCCTGCAAGAGATCCTGAACCACTGGGATGACAAGAAGAATCTCGTTCTGCAGGGCGCGCCGGGCACCGGGAAGACATGGCTGGCCAAGAGACTCGCCAAGGCACTGATCGGCTCCCATGCACCTGACGCGATCCGGTCGGTGCAATTCCACCCCAACACCTCCTATGAGGATTTCGTCCGCGGGTGGCGCCCCACCGCCGGCCCCGACGGCAGTGGGCATCTCGTACTGACCGACGGGGCACTGCTGCAGCACGCCGAGCGCGCCCGCCAGTCCGACATCCCGCACGTGCTGATCATCGAGGAAATCAACCGCGGCAATCCCGCCCAGGCATTCGGCGAGATGCTCACCCTGATCGAGAAGAGCAAACGCAACGCCGAGGACGCTCTCACGTTGAGCTACGGACCCGAGGGCGAGCAGTTCTTCCTGCCCCCCAACCTGTACCTGCTGGGCACGATGAACATCGCCGACCGCTCGCTGGCCCTCGTCGACTTCGCACTGCGGCGCCGATTCAGCTTCGAAACCCTCGAGCCGGCCTTGACCGGCGCGTGGGCGGACTACCTGCGCGCGAAGCTTCCCAACGACGACGCCGCTCTCGTACAGGCGATCCGCTCGAAGATCGACGCTCTGAACGACGTCATCGCCGACGACGAGATGCTGGGCCCGCACTTCAAGGTCGGACACAGTTTCGTCACCCCGACCGACCCCCAGTCGGACGGGCGCGCCTGGTTCGCCGGCGTGGTCGACACCGAGATCGCCCCCCTGATCCGCGAGTACTGGTTCGACGACCGCGCCAGAGCCCAGGTCGCGATCGACGCGTTGCGGCTCTGAACGGCAAGGTGCTTCGTGATCACGCTTGGCGACGGCGCCACCCGCATCCCCGTCCGCAGTCTGTGGTTCCTCCTCATCTACGCCAGCGAGTTACTCGCGCAACTGCGGACCAAAGACCGGGAAGCGATCCTCGCCGGTGAGCGCGACAACGACCTCCTCGATGCAATCGCAGAGGTCCTCGTCGGCGAAGTGGAAATCCGGCTTCGGCGGCAGATGACACTGCACTACCGGACCCGCGAAGCCGACCTCACCCGGGTCCGCGGCCGGATCGACCATCTGGGCACCGCCACGCGTCGGCTCAGCGAGCAGGGCCGCATCGCCTGCCGCTTCGACGAACTCAGCCTCGATTCCCCCCGGAACCGCTTCATCGCCGCCACCCTGCTCTTTGCCGCGCCCAGGGTCAGTCGCCCCGATCTGGCGCACTGCTGCCGGCGCACCGCTTTCCGGATGCACCGGCTCGGCGTCAGCCCCCGCGAACCGTCCCGGGCGCAACTGTCCACCGATCGGCTCGGCCACCACGACGTGGCCGATCGGCGCATGCTCGACGCCGCGCACCTGTTGCGCGAGATGGCCGTCCCCGCCCACTTCGCCGGGCCGCGCGGTATGCCGAAGCTGCGGGAGGACGCCCCCGCGCACCGCAAGTTGTTCGAGGCGGCGGTCCGCGGGTTCTTCCGCCATGCCCTGCGCGGTCTGGGCTGGCAGGTGGGTGCACGGCAGCTGAATTGGCTTGGGCCCCAGGACGCCCCGGCGCCCTTCCTGCCGATCATGAAGACCGACATCGTGCTGGACGACGCCCGCAGTGGCCGCCGCATCGTGATCGAGACCAAGTTCACCGACGGTCTTATCGACCGTGACGGCAGGACGACCGTCAAAAGCGGCTACCTTTACCAGCTCTACGCATACCTGGCATCACAGACCGGCCGCGACGAAGGCGCCTACGACAACGCCGAGGGCGTGCTGCTATTCGTCAAAACCGCCGGCCGCGACGCGTTCGACGCCGAGGCGACCATCCAGGGCCACCGGATCCGGTTCCTCTCCGTTGACCTCAGCCAACGACCAGCCCAGATCCGCGCGCGGTGGATGCAGTGCCTCGACCCTCCGAGGCCGGTGCTCGGGTGAGAAGGACGAATCACTGCGCCCTGAAAGCCCGCCCCGTGCCGAATGCACTGACTGCAGTGGCACAGGCGAGACGCGCCCATTAGGTTCTCACTTCCCGTTTCATATACCGCGGCTTTGAACTGGTGTTTCCCCGCTTGTCTCAGAGCGTTTCATCCGGGTTTGTCTCACTTTGCGTTTCATTTCCTAATGGGAGTCGATCAGCGTGTCCCTTGACTTGGATCTTGGTTCTTGAGCGGGAGGCTGATCACCGAGCCGCCAACCGGTGAGCACGATGTTTGGTCTCACCTTCGTGTCATTTTCCCAGGGCGAACTCGGGC
>CALBET010000191.1 GCA_937888665.1 uncultured Acidobacteriota bacterium | reverse complement strand
CGCATGGTGTCTCTAGTTATGTCAGCTAGTGCAAGGTCCGCTGGATCACCGGATCCCACCAACGAGGCGATGGCGACGAAGTCCTGGCGGTACGCCTTCATGGAATGCACGGAAGGCTTGCGGGTTTGGCGGTCGCTCAGAAACTCGGCGAACCACTGCGGAAGTCCGTCAGTCTTCGGCGTCTGCGCGGAGGGGTCCGGGTCGGGCGAACCCGGCGTGGGCACGTCGGGCACTGCCACACCGTATCAGTAAACGATGGATAATCTACGTTATCCACATTATGAGGCTCCGCGCGCCCATGGGCTGCACAAACGAGGGTCCCAGCCCCACGGCAGTAACGTCACAGTGACGAATTGACCGGGTTCGAGGTGGCTCGGTGTCCGGCGCTCTCGGATGGGTCCGGATCGTCCGGACATCCACGGTCCGGCGCTCTCAGGCAATCGTGGACTCTGGTTCGCCGAACGGTCGCGCCGGCCAGATGTGCGCAACGTCAACGCGAGCGGCCCCGTCAGGCTCGTGTGCCTCCGCTACCTACCAGGGCCACAACCGGCCCATCCCGGACAACCACGACGAACCAGAATCTGACTCGCCGGACGCACCATCGAGAGGGAACGCTCCGGGGTTGATGCTGTCCTTCAGTTCATGAAATGCCGCGACCCGCGCCATGACCGCGTCAGCTGAGTCGGAGGGTTGACTCTCTGAGGTCAGTTCAACACCGGCAAGCATTGCGGCCAGTTGACCCCGCAACTCGTCTCGCTGCGAGGCCACATCAGCGCGGTGCCGTTGCTCCCGCAAGGTATCGTCAACATCCTCGGCCTTACGTGCGCAGCCCTCGATCACTCTAATACGCTCGCGCACCGCTATTTCCAGCTTCTTCGCTGCTGCCTCGGCCTCCTTGATCATCTGTTTGTCAGCCTCGGTGGCATGTGGCAGCCGCTTGGCCTTGCCGGTCTTCGTGCGCAAGGTGACGATCTGCTCCAGCTGATCCTCAGTCAGCTGCAGGTCTGCGCTGAAACTGATGTCGCGAGTGTCGCCGAGCCATCCCTCACGCGCGGCTTCGGTTTCGCCTATCCGCTTGACCGCCTCCTTCATTTGGACCAGCTTCTTCAATCCGTCCTTGCCCAGTCGCTCGACCCGCTGACGCTCACGGCGCTGGCGTTGCTTAACACGTTCCTGTCGCTCATCAACACGTTTTTGTCGCTCGGCAAGCTGTCGCCGCTCCTCCTCACGCTCTCTGTCCCGCCTCGCGATTGCAACCGATTTCGTGCCGAGCAGAGCAGGAACGAAACAGACAACCGGAATCAGCCACCACCCGTCACCGTGGTTAGCGAACAGGACAACCGCCGCGACTGCGCCCACAAGTCCAACGGCCCAGAGGAAAGAATTCTGGCCCTGCGAGTACCGAGCGCCCTCCGGTAACTCCTTGAGATCGCTCACGAAAATGAACACCAGGAGCGGCACAAACAGAATTGCCCCAGCGATCACCGCCACATAGATCATGCCGTCTAACCACCGCCCTCCCGCAGGATGGCCTGACCGCTGCACTCCGCAT
This sequence comes from uncultured Acidobacteriota bacterium, assembly GCA_937888665.1. Taxonomy (GTDB): domain Bacteria; phylum Acidobacteriota; class Vicinamibacteria; order Vicinamibacterales; family UBA8438; genus UBA8438. The sequence goes on along the minus strand of CALBET010000191.1, from coordinate 1,828 downwards.
GCAGATCGTAGCGAGGCCGTCCGACACCCGGATCCGGCTGCGACCCACCCGGCCTATCGGGCGAAAAGACCCAACGCCTCACCAGGAGCCCTCCGGCACAGAGGTAGGCCGTCACCCGTTCCGTGTACCAACTCCGCATCCTGTCCCACAGGCTGGCTCCAAGTTCGCGAACGAGGACACCACCGGACCAGACACGACACCGAGTCCGCGAGCGACCACTCAGAACTCGGGGATCACTACGTGTCCCGGTCGGAGGTGCGGCCCTACCGCCGGACTCAACTCAAAGGCTAGATGTCGGACCCTCTAGCGACCAAGGATCGCTAGCTCGGTTTCCAACCGGCGCAGCGCAGATGCGGCTCGGCGGAGGTGCCGGTCGCGCTGCTTTTTGAGCACGCCGACGCATTCGCTCCAGGTGGGGATGTCGTGGCGGGGAAAGTAGACGTGGCCGGCTTTGCCTCGCACGGTCTAGGGGAAGCCGTCTGTGCTCCCTTCTGCGTTCGTGGCACAAGAGACCATGCCATTCGCAAACAAAATGTGCAATATTTGGGGAACGCTCGGGGAGCGCTGATGAAAATAAAGAGGACGAACATGTCACGTCAAGCAGTTAATAGTCAGCGCGGGCGGCGGTCTGTCAGATCGGGTCGGCATCGGGCGCCTAGGACCCGTCTGATCGGGGTGCGCCCGATCGGGCCCTGGGCGACGTCCCAGCATGGGGCATCGGGCTACGCCGGATATGTGGGGCGGGTGGGCGCGCTCGCAGTCGCCTTGGGTGTTGGGGCAGCGATCGCCTCGGTTCCCGGGATGGCGTTCGCCGACACCACCGGTTCGGGTGGTTCGACGGGTTCGAGTTCGTCGGATGCGTCTTCGGGCGGCGGTGCTGTGAGTTCTACGGCGTCAGACCCCGCGGGGCAGCCGGGCGAGACGACACCATCGGGGCCTGTTGATGCTTCCTCGGATTCGGTCAGCGATATTTCGGTCGACGTAGAGATCACTAACACCAACGAGCCGGTGAATGTCGAGGAGGACTCCGCATCCGAGGCGGTCTGGGACGACGAGGACCTGGACTCCGACGCGGTTGCCGACGACATCGCCGATGCGGTCGATGACGAGGAGTCGGTCGACGACGAAGAGTCGGTCGACGACGAAGATTCAGGCGCCACCGAGGTTGCAGACGACGGTGGAGTCGTTGATGCGGACTCAGCTGCGGCCCAGAGCTCTGACGGCGACATCGTCGACCGCGTCGTCGATGTGGCTGAACGCGCGCATACCGATGTGCGGTCAGGCTCAGGATCCGACGAGGAGAGCCTCGATGAAGCCCCTTCGGATTCGGTCGGGTCCTCATCTGACGGCGGTTCGACTTCGGCGGGTCCCGATCCGGTTGAACCGATGGCTGCGGTGGTGTCGGCTCCGGTAGCTGAGATTCCAGCGGCTGAAGTGGCTGCAGTGACGGTGCCGGTGTCTGCGGGCGCTGGCGCTGATGTGGCGGCGCTGACGGATGCGGAGCCAGCGACGGAGCCGGCGAAGCCGGTGAGTTGGTTGTCGTCGTTGTTGTCGTCGTGGCTGGGTGTTGATCGGCGGGCCTCCGATGGTGGCGGGCCGGCGGAACCGGCGGCGGCGCCGTTGATGTGGGCTACTGCTGCGGTGGCGCGCCGCGAGGTGGGCGATGCGGCGGCGGCCAGCGCTGCTGGCGCGGGTGCTGCGGATGCGACCGCGGTGGGTGTGGGTCAGACGGTGTGGTTGTTCGGTAACGGCACCGCCGAGCATCCTGATGGCGGGATCCTGATCGGCAGCGGCTACAGCTGGACCGCCGAATCGTGTGTGGGTGTGA
>CALBET010000190.1 GCA_937888665.1 uncultured Acidobacteriota bacterium | reverse complement strand
GAACAGTGTCGAGTGCCGGGCTCACCGTGGTGTCGGTTCGCCAACGGAAAACGGAACCTACAAGCAGTGGGTTGCTGTTGGTGATTGGTGGTCGACTGACAATCGTAGAAAGCGTCCCCGCCGCTGATCGGATATCTTCAGAGTGTTGGGAATTGGATTGGCACACCGACCGCGAAGCCCGGGGTGAGAGCCCCGGCTGGCAGCACGACAACGTCGACGTATTGCGGCTTGGTGATGTCCATCGCGTAGTAGTCGTGTGCTGAATCGTCGTCGAGCTGTACGTTGCCTTCCGAGTCGGTCGCCCGGACCCGAAGGAGGTGTCGGCCGCGCTCGGGTTTCTCCCAGGAGAACGTCCACTCGACCCATGCGAACTTCCCGACCGGGACCCCGAGATTCGCAGGTGCCCAGGTGGTTCCGCCGTCAGTACTGACTTCGACGCTGTGGATTGGACCAGACCCGGACCAGGCGCGACCGCGGAGTTCGACCGCGTCCGACTCCTCTAAATAGCGGTAGCGGGTGAAGAAATCGGGGATCCCGGGTGGGATCATGAGAGACCGCACTCTCTGGCGTGTGCAGGGAATGCGATCGGGGTCATCGTCGCTGCTCGCGAAGCTGTACCACTTCATCTGGCTGCCCTCGAACTTCGAGGGGACCACCTCGATCGAGTCGAGCCACTTGACGTTGGTCATGCCAAGCCAGCCGGGGACTACCAATCTCAGTGGGAAGCCGTGCTGCGGTGGCAAGGTTTGCCCGTTGATCTCATAGGCCAGGAAAACCTCTTCGGCCATCGCCTGCTCGACGGACAATGAACGCTGAAAGTACTGGACTTGACCGCCCTGAATACCCTTGTCCCGCCCAGTGAAGACGACGTCCACCGCACCTGCCTGCAGACCTGCTTCCTCGAGCACAGCACGAAGTGGGGTTCCTGTCCACTCGGCAGTTCCGATTGCCTCGTTGTTCCACGGAACGTGAGTCCAGAGACGAAATTTCTGGTTCATTCGACCATTCCCGGCGCACTCCATCGTCACCGGCATCGTGACCTTCGGCCGACTACGGATGTTCTGCATGTCCAGGGACAGCGGGTTGTTCACCAGGCCCCCGACATTGACCCGATAGGTCGACTCGTCGATGTGTGGGATGTCGTAATGGATCAGAAGGTAATGCATCCCAACAGGAGTGATCGGGTAGGCCATGGCTTCCAGTGGATGACCATGGCAACGAGACTTGAGCGTCACTTCCATCGCCGTGAAGTTGTCAACCCGGTCGGTGTGAGCGAAATCGTTGTAGGCAGAGTCATGCGCCTCTCGGACTCCCGCTCCCGGCACCCCGTCCATGACGTAGCGATGACCATCGGCGCTCGGGTATTGCTGTTCGGATTCCACAGGAACGGTCCTTCCTAAATCGCTCGGTGTGTATCGGAGATCGACGTTGGTGATGGTCCTACCGCTGAGACGGTAGCGGCCGCAGCAGCCAGGCTGGCGTACACGGCATTGTCAGCCAACGAACTTCACCCCTTAGGTCAGATGAGGAGCAATCCCGTCAGGTAAAGCCCGTCAGGGTTGCTGCGATATGTGCGAGGTCCGGTCGTGATCGGGATGGCTGTAGAGGATGTCGAGGGTGCGTAGGTAGGTGTGCAGGCCGGCGTCCTGGATCGGCAGGACGTGGGCGTCCTCCCCGGACTCGTTGTGGTGGGAGTGCCAGTATCCGGCCGGGGTGATGAACGAGGCACCCGGCTTCCAATCCTCGCGGTGGCCGTTGATGATCATGCCGTCGGGACCCAGTTCGGTGCCGATTATGGTGTAGCAGCGCGGCTTGCAGCTGATGACGAAGTCGAGCGCGACGGACTCGTGGCGGTGGGGGTACTGGACCGCGCCCTTGGGCAACAGCCCGAACATCGCCCACAGGGTGTGGGTGATGGTGCGGGTCTGCGGAAAATTAGAGTTCGCGAGCAGGACGCTGACCCGATTCGCCCGACCGGCGACCGGGTCGCTGACGATCTGCTCGAGTTTGGCCTCGGCCTTGGAATGCTGGAAGACAGTCGGCTTGAATCGTTCCTCGGTGGCGGTGACGCCGAGGTAGCGGAGCAAGGGGGCGTCATGGACCCAGTACATGCCCGCTTCGCCTTCTGCGTGGTGAACGGCTTCGCCGTGGGCGGGCAGAACGATAAAGTCCCCTTCACCCCATTCGATGGCCCGTCCGCACGCCTCGGTTCGCCCCGATCCTTGGAACACGAAGAACAGCTGGCTGGTGGCCAGTGCGGTGGTGGTCACGCTGCCCTTGACGATCCGCACGAAATTGGCCAGCAGTGCAGGACTGGTGGCCGGTCCGGGAAGCTGCATCTCCTCGCTCACGTCCAGAGGGAGAATCCCGCTGCTGGTTCCCTGGAAGAAATCGGGCGAGAAGGAGTGGTACGGAACGGGAGGGATCAGACCGGCGAAGAGAGGGTTGGCCGTGGAGGCGTAGTCGTAGTAACGAGCCTCTTCGGTGATGTCGCCCGCAAATTCACTCACGCGAGTGAGGGTAATGGCGGCCGCAGATCAGACAGCGGGAATAAGGTGAGATTCACAGCACATTTGTCCAAGGGTTGAACGGCGCGGGCTCCTCAGCGATTCTCGCCAATCGAGTAGAGCGCTGGCTATTGGTCTACCTCGGGTGACCATCACAGGTTGTGGCGCTCCCGCGCGATCGCTCTCAGAACACGGGCGTGGCTACCGTACGGTTCCAGCTCGTTCCAGGGGGCAGCCAGGCACATCGACCCCGCCGACCGGGACCGCTGGGAAATGCAACGCAAGATGGGACAAACCCAGATGAAAGGAAGTGAGACAACCCGAAGAGACGTAGGTCTGAAAACCGCGACATGAAAAGGAATTTGAGAACCACATCGTCGTGTCTGTATGAGCAGCAGCCAGATGTTGTGGTGGCAGCAGTGTAGGTTCTCGCAGCCCGCGGCGGAACATCACGAGCAATGGCGGAGCTAGCCGCCGATACCAAGAATTGGTACCTTCATGCATGTGGGTAGG
>CALBET010000189.1 GCA_937888665.1 uncultured Acidobacteriota bacterium | reverse complement strand
CGAGAGCGGCGCTGGACCGGTCGGACAAGGCGAGAAGAGGGAACATACCGGCAGTATGTGACCGATGAACAACGCAGGTCGGCCGGATTCAGCGCCGCTCGAATGCAGCGGGACTTCTACCACGGGCTGGTAGGTTCGACCGAGGGGCCCGTGTCGATGATAGAATTCTGGGATGGGCTCCAAGAAAAAACGTGAGCGTGCTGTCGGGTCGCCGGGAACGCCAACGGTGACGACGGCGCCTACAAAGGGTACCCCGTGGTTGGTTGTTGCCATGGTGGTCGCGGTGGTGGCAGGGGTTGGCGCATACGCGTGGTTGGGGACGTCGGATCCGACGCCGTCAGCCGTCGTCGAAAGCGCGCCCGCGCAGGCCGCGTCAGCGTCGCAGGCCACATCGACTCCGGCCGGCGCTCCCGGACCTGCCCCAATCACAGCCAGCGAAGCCACGCTCCCGGACACGCTGGACGGGCTCCCGATGCCCCCACTGCCCTATGTGCCGCAGATGGTCCCGCGCCCGGTCGAACTCGTGAAGAAGGCCTACGTCTTCGCCGCGCAGAATCCCGGCGTCCTCGGCTACGTGCCATGCTATTGCGGGTGCGAAAACAACGGACACGTGTCAAACGTGGACTGTTTCGTCGGGTCGCGAGCACCGAACGGCGCCGTGGAGTCGTGGGATACCCACGGCATGACTTGAACGCACTGCCTTGATGTCGCGCGTGACGCGATGCAAATGCATGCCCTTGGCGCTTCGGTTCGGGACATCCAGAGCGGGATCATCAGCAAGTATGGGTCGGTCTACCCGACCTCGACACCGACACCCCCGGCGCCGTAGCTCGGCGCCGGTCACCTCCAGCTGCCCCACCTGCGGGCCACCATGACAGGCCCACCCGCTCAGGCGCGCCCGACCAGCCGCTCGCCGGGAGAACTCCTGGCCAGCCTAGTCGACTCGATACGCGAGGGCGTGTATCTCGGCTATCTGAACCCCCTCGACGGCAGCGCTGGCGTCACCGTGAGCGCGAACCGGCATCTCAAGCTGATGTTCGGGTTCGATTCCGACGTAGACGTGTCGGCCGTGCGTCTGTTCGCCATCGATCGGTTCGTCGATCCACGCGCGCGCTCCGCGTTCCTCGCCCAGCTGCGCCGAGACGGGGCGGTCAGTGACTATCTCTTGCGGCTTCGCCGCTTCGATGACAGCTCGATCTGGGTCGAGGTGACGGCGACCCTTCACGCCGCCGGCCACGACGGCGCGCGGCGGCTTGACGCGCTGGTGCGCGATGTCAGCGAGCGCAGGAAGCTCGAAGACCAGGGGCGCGACCTCAGCCAGCAGCTTGGACAAGCCGAGAAGATGGCGGCGCTGGGTCAAACCGTCTCAGGTGTCGCCCATGAGCTGAACAACCCACTCGCCACCATTCTGACCTGGGCGGAACGACTGGCGGCGAGACCGGTGGATGCGGACACCAGGCGTGGCCTCGAAACCATTCTCGGCGAGTCCGAGCGAGCCGCCAAGATCGTCCGGAACCTGTTGACATTTGCCCGTAAGCGGAACACGACCCGGGCGCAGGTTGACCTCAACTCCATTGTGCGCGAGACGCTGGCGCTGCGCGCCTATGAACAGCGAATTTCGAACGTGACGACCATTGACGCGCTGGCACGGGGGCTGCCCCAGCTTTTTGCCGATCCGCATCAAGTGAAGCAGGTCCTGCTGAACCTGGTCATCAACGCCGAGCAGGCGATGCTCGCTGCGCATGGGCGGGGCACGCTGCTGGTGCGCACCTGGTACGACGCTACCGACGACGCCGTGATGCTGGAGCTGAATGACGACGGACCGGGGATCCCGGAGGAGGTCAGAAGCAAGATTTTCGACCCGTTTTTTACCACGAAGGCAGTTGGGAAGGGCACGGGGCTGGGGCTGGCGGTGGCCTACGCCCTCGTGGAGGAGCACGGGGGCCGTATTGCGGTCGAGTCGGCGCCTGGCGCTGGAGCCTCGTTTTTCGTCTCGTTCCCGGCGGCGGCCGGCATGCGGCAGACCCGCCCCGTGGCCCTGCCGGCGTCTTCCGCCGCGACCGGCTCAGCGGTGCTGGTCGTCGAAGATGAACCGGCGTTGGCATCTGCGGTCGCCGACGCGCTGACGGACGCAGGCTATCGAGTGGATCGGGCCGGCGATGGTGTGGAAGCGCTGGAACGCATCGCGGCCAAGGTCTTCGATCTGGTGGTCTGCGATCTCAAAATGCCGCGACTCGATGGGCCGTCGTTCTACCGCATCCTCTCGAAACAGAAGCCGGCACTGGCCCGACACGTCCTGTTTGTCACCGGCGACGTGGCCGGGACCGAGGCTGAGCGATTTCTGCTTGAGTCCGGGTGTCGGTGGTTGCTGAAGCCGTTTCGGCTCCAC
>CALBET010000188.1 GCA_937888665.1 uncultured Acidobacteriota bacterium | reverse complement strand
TGTCGATGCGGGTCGTCGCCGACCACCTCCGCGCGATGACGTTTTTGATCGCGGACGGCGTGATGCCCTCGAACGAATGGCGCGGATACGTGCTCCGCAAGATCATGCGGCGGGCGATGCGGCACGGCAAGCGGCTGGGCACGACCGGCCCCTTCCTTCATCTGCTTGTGGACGTCCTCATATCGGACATGGGGCAGGCGTACCCGGAGCTCCCGGCCAATCGTGACACGGTGGTGCAGGTCGTACGGACCGAAGAGGAGCGGTTCGACACGGTGCTGACCGACGGACTGCCCAGGCTGGAGTCGGCCCTGGCCGACGCCGGGGCGGGGGGGACGCTCGCGGGACCCGACGTGTTCCGGTTGTATGACACCTACGGGCTGCCCCTCGACTTTGTGGAAGACCTCGCGAGCGAGCGTGGCATCACGGTCGACCGGGGCGGGTTCGACGCCGCCCTCGACATCCAGCGACGGCAATCGCGCGCCACGGCCAACTTCGGCACCGATAACGAGGCTGCGTTCCGGTTCGCGTCCGAGGCGGAGCGCGACTCGCTGCTGGCCCGGTCAGACCGGTTCGAGGGGTACACCACGACCCACCTGTCTGGCACGCAGGTGCTCGCCCTCTTCAACGAGACCCGCTCGGCAATCGCGGAGCTGGGCGCGAGTGCGGAGGGCTACGCGCTCCTCGACAGCACGCCGTTCTATCTCGAGGCCGGAGGACAAGTCTCAGATACCGGGCGGCTCACGGATGCGGACACCGGCCTGGTCGCGGACGTGACCGGTATCGAGCGTCTCGCACCGGGCGTGCCACGGGCCCATCGCGTCCGCGTGACCGAGGGCAGCCTTCGAGCCGGCGCCCAGGTGACGGCCGACGTCGATGGGACGCGGCGCGATGCCACTCGACGCAATCACACCGCCACTCATCTGTTGCACGCCGCCCTGCGCGACCAGCTCGGGCCGCACGTCAAACAGGCTGGATCACTGGTCGCGCCGGACCGCCTGCGGTTCGACTTCGCCCATGGCAGCCCGATCGACCAGACGGCGCTGAACGCCATCGAGCAACAGGTCAACGCAGCGGTCCTCGCCAACATCCCAGTCGAGACGGAGGTCCGCTCGACCCAGGACGCCATCGACTCGGGCGCGATGGCGCTGTTCGGAGAGAAATACGGCGACTCGGTGCGCGTGGTGTCGGTGCCCGGCGTCAGTATGGAACTCTGCGGCGGCACCCACTGTCGCGCCACCGGCGACATCGGACTGTTCGCGATCACCCAGGAAAGCGGCGTCGCGTCCGGTGTCCGGCGAATCGAGGCGGTCACCGGTCACGCCGCCGTCGAGCTCCTCCAGAGTCGCCGTGCCGTCGTGCACGCCGTGCTCGACGCGTTGGGTGTTCCGGAAACGCAGGCGGTGGAGGCGATTGCCCGCCTGCACGGCGACACGAAGCGACTCGCGCGTGAGCTTGAGCAGCTCAAGGTGCACGCCGCGCTGGACCCTCAGACCGGTGGAGCCACCGACGACGCCATCGACATCGGCGACGCCCGGCTCGTCGCCCGCCGGGTGTCCGGACTGGAAAAAGGCTCACTCCGTGGCCTGGCCGACTCGCTGCGCGACCGGCTCACCCGCGGTGTAGTGGTCCTGGCGTCGGCAAGCGACGGCAAGGTGTCGCTGGTCGTCTCGGTCAGCAAGGACCTCGTGGGACGGGTGCACGCGGGCCAGATCGTCAAGACGCTGGCGCCGATCGTTGGCGGCGGCGGCGGTGGCCGGGCCGACTTTGCGCAGGCGGGAGGACGGCAACCCGAGAAGATTGACGCACTGCTGGCGAGGAGCCGGACCGTTGTCGGCGACATGCTCGCCGGGTAGGGCGAGGGTCGAGACTTCACGAGGAACGGTCGACGCACCGATAAGACTAGTAGCAAACAGTGAAAAGCATTCCCAAATCGCTCGCTCGGAAGACGGTCGTCGCCGTCGTCGTCCTCGTCATTCTTGGCGGCAGCGCGACGGCGCACGCCCAGATCTACACCTGGCGGGAGGCTGACGGCGTGCTGGTCGTCTCGAATACGCCTCGCAGGCCGGACCTGGCCGCTGTCGCCGTTTCGGGCGCCACCACCATACGGTCTACCCGGGCCGCCCCGGCCGCAGCCGGGCGGCGCTTCGCTGACATCATCCAGCGGGAAGCGGCCCGGCGCGGCGTGCGCCCGGAACTGGTGCGAGCCGTCATTCAGGTCGAATCAGCGTTCGATCCAGGCGCCCGATCGAGCAAGGGCGCCATGGGGCTGATGCAGCTGATGCCCGGCACCGCCGCGGAGCTCCACGTCACGAACGCCTATGATCCCGAGCAGAACATTAGCGGCGGGGTCGCCTATCTCCGCGGTCTGCTTGACCGCTTCGACGGGAACGAAGAGTTGGCGCTGGCCGCGTACAACGCGGGGCCCGGCGCCGTGTCCCGACACGGCAATCAGGTTCCTCCCTTCACCGAAACGCGGAACTACGTGGCGCGAGTTCGCTCGTCCGCCGGCTCGGCGTCCCCCAGCGACCTGGCCGGCGCGGCCCACCACACGACCTTCGTGAGCCGTGGTCAAACCATTTACAAGAGCTACGAGGTCGTGGAGGGCCGGCGTATTCCCACCTACTCGGATGTTCCGCCACCGACACCACGCCCCACCGAGAGCACTGGCACTGTTCGGTGACCCCCGACGACGTCCTAGACGGCCGGGTGCGGCTCGACGTGTGGCTCGACGTGACCTGCCTCTTCAAGACTCGGTCCGAGGCTCAGCGCGCCTGCCGGGGTGGGAAGGTGGACGTGAATGAACAACGGGCCAAACCACACCGCACCGTGGAAACCGGGGACCGTCTCTCGATCAGCCGGCCACAGGGCCGGACTCAGCAGGTGGTCATACTCGCCATCGCCACCCAGCATCTCCCGAAGTCGGCCGCGCGCACGCTCTACCACGATGTGACTCCGCCGCCGACCCCGGAGGAGGTCGAATTCCGACGGATGGGGGGCGGGCCCAGCGGTCGAGAGGCGGGGTCGAGACGCGCCCCAGACAAACGACAGCGACGGGAACTCCAGCGAGTAAAGAGACTGCAAGGACAGTAGGCCCAGGCTGAGCCGAGGCCCCTGGGGACTAGCAGCCCGTGGTAGACTGATGGGTCGCTCAGCGAAGCGTCTGGTTTATCGTCACACGAAAACAGATAAGGACCCGGAACGATTTGGCGAATCACAAACACACGTTGAAGTCACAGCGGCAGGATATCGTCCGTCGAGAGCGAAATCGGGGTTTGCGGACCCGCTTGCGCCGCGCGCTACGGTCGCTGCGGGCCTCGATCGATGAGGGCAAGACGGACGAAGCGCGGACTGCGCTCAGCGGCACGGTGTCCTTGATCGACAAGATGTCGGCCAAGGGCATTATTCACGACAACGCGGCGGCGCGATACAAGTCGCGGCTCGCCAAGCGTCTGGCCGGCGCCACCGTCGCGGCGGCGGGCTAGCCGCCCTGGGCTCAAACCCCGTGTTGCACCGCGGTTAGGCAGCGTAAATAAATAAAGGTAACAACTTACGTGTCTTTGACGGCGCGTGGAC
>CALBET010000187.1 GCA_937888665.1 uncultured Acidobacteriota bacterium | reverse complement strand
CCTCGCACCGCCGAGGTCACACGACCGAGGTCCCACCCGAGCCCAAGCACGAACGTTGGCACCTCTCGGGCGACGGCCGCTGCGCTCGAGAACCACCGCGTGGGCGGCATGCCGGTACCGGAGATGCCCTGCGCCGCGGCCAGTGCCAGCATCCGGAACGCCTCCCGCCGATCCACGCGGCGCGCGTCATGCCCCGCGCCGTCCCGCGCACTGACGGCCACGATGGCGACCAGCGGCGCGGACCGTTCAACGCGGATCTCTTTTGGAATCGCGACGGCGGCCTTGCCGTTGGGGGTCGTCCCGAGGTCGGGCCAGTGGCCGGCATCGAGCCGCGCGCGGCTATCGGCATTGAGCTTCGCGGTGGCGTAGAGCCCATGGATCACCGGCGGTGAGCCGGTTGCCGTGTCAGCGGCTTCGAGGATGCAGAGGTCGTCGCCCAGGAACGAGAATCCGTCGCGGGCGCACGCCAGCGACGTCGTGGTCTTGCCACGACCACCGACGCCCACGAGCAGCACCCCCCGGCCAGAGAGGGCCACCGCGCCCGCATGCACCATGTGCGTGGTGGGGCCCGCGACCCACGAGGCAATTGCGTAACTGGCGGGGTGAGCCCGCAGGTCGCCGCTTTTGAGCGCCGCGCGCGAGACAATCAGTTCGAGGCGGGGCGGCGGTCCCGGGACGAAGTACTCCACGCTGGACGGTCCGCGGTGAACCACAGCGAGAGCGCCATCCGGCCCGAGGTGGTTGCCCACCGCAAGATCGCGCCACGGCGCCCTCCCCGCCGGATCGGGTGTCGTGACAACGCGCAGGGACGTCGCGCGAACGCCGGCCTCGAGGTGTTCGACGGAGGCAAACGCAGAACGAATGCCGCACACACTCTCGTCGCCCGTGATGACCAAGCGGTGATCGGCGATGGCGACACTGAATCTCTTCGTACGACCGCCTACTCTGGTCCGCTGTTACGATGTGGCCAACCCTTGGTCGTGTCGACATCGTGGATGGGATCCATGGCAATGATGTCCGCGATGTCCTCATACCGCTCCATCGCGGGGATCGTGAAGACGTCTGGGCAGGGCATGCCAATGTCCTCACCCAACGCCCCGGCGAGCGCTGCGTCGGGCCGCAAGAGTTTCGCCTCCACAAGCGTTTCGAGAAAGCTGAGGGTGGGGGCCGCCGCGTCAGCGCCGAACCGCTCGGTCACTTCTTCGACCACCCCGTCCACCGTCCCGCCTCGCCTCATCCGCTGCCACAGCCAGGGTCCCAGGCCGGTGAAGAGGAACAGGTGCCCCAACTGTGAGTCGACCAGCACGGTCTCATCCTCGATGGTCTCGTGCGGGAAACGGGCGGTGTCTGCGAAGAATGTTTCGGCCATCAAAAGTGGGACCTGGTCAGCTACGGAGCCGGCTCGAGCCTGAGCACCGCTCCATCTTCCATGTCGGTGGTCAAATACAGGAACCCGTCGGGCCCTTGCTTCACGTCACGAATCCGCTGGTGCAGCTCGGTCAGCAGCGGTTCTCGCCGCCGCTCCAGCCCGTATTCGTTGAACACGACTCGAGACAGTTGCCGGCCCGCGAGCCCTCCGGCGAAGAGGTCGCCCCTCCAGGCTGGAAACTTGTCCCCCGTGTAGAAGGTCATGCCGGAAATGGCGATGGAGGGCTTGTAGTAGGTGAACGGCTCTTCCATGCCCGGCGCGGCGGTCGGCGGTTGAATCGTGGGTGGCGGCAACCCTGACTTCGCGCCCTCCGGGTCGGTGGAGTATGCCCGGCCATAGGTGACCACGGGCCAGCCGTAGTTCAAGCCAGGCCGGATGATGTTGATCTCATCTCCGCCCTGGGGGCCGTTCTCCGTCTCCCAGAAGTGACCCGTCTCGGGATGAAACGTCATGCCGATGGCGTTCCGGATGCCGAGCGCGAAGATCTCCGGCCGGTAGCCTGGCCGATCAACAAAGGGATTGTCGGCCGGCACGGTGCCGTCCTCATTGAGCCGAAGGATCTTTCCGCCGTGGTGATCCGGGTCCTGCGCCCAGGCTGTTTCACCCAGGGTTTCCTGGAATCCGGGCGCGCCAATCGCCAGATAGAGCTTGCCGTCGGGCCCGAAGATAATCCGCGCGGCGGACGGCCCATCGGTCCAGGAGGCGGACTCGAAGATCTCATCGACGTCGGTGAGCTGATACCCCTCGAGCCGAGCCCGATAGACTACGGCGGTCCGGAGGTGTTCCGCGCCGGGTTTGGGCTTCCAGAACGCGACGTAGACGAGTTGATTCTCTGAGAATCGGGGGTGGACCGTAACGTCCACGCCGGCCGTGTCTCGACGTTGGCTCGTGATGCTGGGAGGAAGACCCGTAATTGGTGTTGGGTCGAGGATACCTCCGCTAATCCGACGCAGCGTGGTGCGGTTTTGCTCGGTGACCAAAATGTCGCCGTCAGGCAAGAACGCGAGCGCCCATGGATACACAAGCCCCTTGATGGGCACGACACGTATCCGGCCGGCCGGGCTGTCCAACGTCTGCGGTGTGTCCGGCAGCGAGGTCAGGGTTGGCGCGGGCTGCTGGGCCAATCCGACGGGCGCCGTCATCCCGACCGCCAGCGCCAGAGCAGCAGCGGCTGAAATCCTCAGTGAGCTCCTGTGCGTCATGCGTTGCCTCGCTTCGCGCGCCACCGCGGCCCTGCCCGGGCCACCGGCACGTTGGCCGCGTAGATGATATCGCCGCGGGTCTCGTCGACGACGTTCAGTATGACGGCATTCCAGCGCCCTGGAACGAGGGTACGTCGGGCGAGAGGCCTGAGGACCGTCCCTACGCCGGTGTCTCAGCGTCAACCGGGTCACCGCACCGGGCCCGCCACTGTTCTTTCCGCTCGGGACTCATGGTGGCGACCCTGCGCCTCCAGCGCTCGCGCCAGCGCCCATTGCCTCCAGATGCCGCGTGACCTCGGCCGCCCACCAGGATGCGGGCCAGCAGCACGAGCCCCAGCGCCTGCACCAAGCTGATCGATGCCGCCACGGAAACCGCCCGAACGCTCGGGGGAACGGTGGGGAAACCCCGCACTCGCGGACCGGGCGCTCTCGGTGCGACGCGCGACTTCTACCACGGGCTGCTAGGGACTAGGTTCCTACGGCAGGGCAAACGTGACCAGCGAATCGGTCGCGGCAATGGTCACATACTGCTTGCCGCCAGCCCCTTGGTACGTCATCGGGTTCGCGTTCCCCGGACCGCCCAACCGCGCGGTCCACACCGCGCGGCCGGTCGCGGTCTCGAACGCCCGCAACCGGCTGTCGTCGGTCCCGGCCACGAACAGCAACCCGCCACCGGTCGTGATGGCGCCGGCCCTGACCGGACGACCGGTGTCCTGCTTGCCCTCCGGGAGCTGATCGGTCACTCCCAGCGTCTCCTGCCACACGATGTCGCCGGTGGCGGCGTCCACGGCGGTCAACCGCCCCCACGGGGGGCGCTGACACGGCAGGGTCGCTCCATCGACCTCCGCCACAAAACTCGCCGGGCGCTGCTCACCCTTCCGGTACGGCACGGGGTAATCGTCCGGTGCCGCCTCCGCGAAACCCAGGGCGCCGAGATCTTGCGTCACCACCATCAGGTAGCCGGTGGCGGGGTCCACCGCCACCCCGCCCCAGTTGGCGCCACCCACGCCACCCGGGAACGAGAGCGTGGTCCTCAGGGGCGCACCCTCGGGCCGATAGACCCACGGCGTGAACGGCCCGGCGTTGTACAGCTCACCCAGGCTCGCAACCAGTTCCCCGCACGCCGCGGCGTGCTCGGCCGACGTGTCATCGGCGGTCACCAGATCGCCCGGCTCGTAAGTAAGTCTCGACAAACCCACGGGCTTGACTGGAATCGGCTGGGTCGGCGACGAGGCTTCATCCGGCACGTCGCTCGCCGCCACCGCTTGCTCTTCGACGCCGTAGATCGACTCTCCGGTCTCGCGGTTCAAGATGTAGAGATACCCGGACTTGGTCGTGACGCCGAGGGCCGGAATCGAGCCCCCATCGCGCGGAATATCGAACATCGCGGGCGGCGCTGGCGGGTCGGCATCCCACAGGTCGTGATGAATGGTCTGGAAGTGCCAGCGGTAGTCGCCGGTGCTGATGTCCACCGCCACCACGGAGTTGCCATACAGGTTGTCGCCGGGACGGTCGCCGCCGTAGTCGCCAGGAATGGGTGACGCGAGCGGCAGATACAGCAAGCCGCGTTCTTCATCCATCGAGAAATAGAACGGCCACGCGTTGGCGCCCAGGCGGTCTTGCCAACTATCGCCCCCCCACGTGTCATGCCCGGGCTGGCCGGGCTGCGCCACCGAGTCAAACTCCCACACTTTGGCGCCGGTCACCGCATCGAACGCACGTGCGTTCCCAACACCACCAATGGTGCCGGCCGGCGTGTTCGCACCCACGACCACGATGTTCCCGGCAATGAGCGGCACCGAGTTGTACGGCACCCCCATCTCCACCAGGCCCGCCTCGCCAAAACCAGTGACCGGCTCGCCCGTGGCCGCGTCAATCGCTCGCAGGTGCTGACCCGTTGTAAAGATGATGCGCGGCGCCATCCCGTCGCCCCCGGCCCAGTACGAGACGCCGCGCCGTGAAGGACGGGCACCCTCGACCACGTGCCGCCAGCGCTCGATTCCTGTCTCCGGGTCGAGCGCGACCACACGGTCGGCCGCTGACACGTACATGACCCCGTCCACGACAATGGGCGTTGCCTGCGAATTTGGGCCTCGTTCTCCCTCGTCCACCGCGGCGAGCGAGTAGGTCCAGGCCTCGGCCAGCGTCGACACGTTCGCGGCAGTGATCTCGCCAAGCGGCGAGTAGCCGGTGGCAGCCAGGTCGTGGCGATACATCGGCCAGTCGCCGCTCACTGGCGCCATGGCCGCGCTCTCTGGCGCCGCCGCTTCTTCGGAGGCGTCGCCGCCCCCGCCGCCGCACTGGGCCAGGACCAGAGTGGACAGGGCGACGCCGAGGACAGCCGTCGATCGCATGAAACGCATTACTGATGGTCTCCCGTTGGGATTGAATTGAGGAGGCATTGTATATCGACAGAGGACGTTGCGATGCCGGCCGAGCGGACGGTCATCGTACGCGTCGGCCCGCGTGACCGGCGCCGAGCACCGTGAGCTTCAGCGAGCGCGCGACCTCGACAAGTCGCTCGTCGTAGGCCACAAATGGCAGGTCTTCACCCAGTTCGTCGCGCACGTGAAGACAGCTCGCAAGCTGGATGGCGTCACCGGCCCGCAGCGGATGCGCCACAAGTAGCGACCGGGCCAGCGCGGTTACTTCGGGCACGATCGGCACCAGCAATCGGAACGAATGGTTCCAGCGGTCGCTCGGTCGGCCGACTAATCGTGCCGATGGCTCGCAAACGCCGCAGTCGGACCTCCAGCGAACTGCCGCTGGTGTCGATAGGACGGAGTTCGGCGATGGGTTGGCCTCGATCGGTAATCGTCAGCGTTCGCCCCTCGCGGACCTGTCGCAGATAGGACCCCAGCCGAGTCTTGAGTTCTCGCGCGCCGACGGATAAAGGCGCAAGCCCAGCACGTGGCGCGGCGGCCGAGTGTGGTTTCGGCTTCTTGTCGATTTCTCCTCTGACGCCGGTGGCGTCGCTCACGTGCCCCTATAATCGGACTGATTCAGATACCGAACATTGGAGGTCAGCATGCACAGACTGTTGCGGCTCGCGCTGGTTATCGTGTCTCTCGTGCCTACGGTGTTCTGGTCAGCGCCGGCCCTGCTTGCACAGAGTGGCGACGCCCTGCAGATCTATCTCGTCGACGTGGAAGGCGGGAACGCCACGCTCTTCGTCTCGCCCGAGGGCGGGTCGTTGCTGATCGACACCGGAAACGGCGGCGCGAACGCCGATCGGGACGTGGGTCGAATCATGGCGGCGGTCGAGGATGCCGGGCTGCGTCAGATTGACCATCTGATCACGACGCACTGGCATGGCGACCACTACGGCGGGATGGCGGAACTGGCCACACGGATTCCGGTGCGGCACTTCATCGATCACGGGCCAAGTGTCGAGGACAGTGCGCCCGTCGCGGAGTTTCTCGACAACATCTATCCCGGGCTCTCCCAGCCGGGGCACACCGTGGTAAAGCCTGGTGACACGGTGCCGCTGGCCGGCGTGGAGGTGACCGTCACGACCTCCGGCGGCGAGGCGATCCAGTCGCCGCTAGCGGGCGGAGGCGCGGCGAACCCGCACTGCGCCACCTTCGAACCGCAGGCCGAGGACCTTGGCGAGAACGCGCAGTCGGTCGGTGTCCATCTGCGCTTCGGGCAATTTCGCGCGCTGCATCTGGGCGACTTGACGGTGAACAAGGAGTTCGCGCTGATGTGCCCGGCCAACCCGATCGGGACGGTGGATCTGCACATCGTCTCGCACCACGGGTTGGAGGTCTCGAACTCGGCCGCGCTGATTCACGCCATCGCGCCCCGAGTGGCGCTGCTGAACAACGGCACCCGTAAAGGCGGTACTCCAGGACCGATGAAGACACTGCACACGTCTCCGGGACTGGAAGACCTGTGGCAGCTCCACTTCTCGGTACTGAGCGGCCAGGAATACACGGTGCCCGGCCTGTTCATTGCCAACCTGATCGACGACCAGCCAGACGCGATGCCGCTGGCTCCGATGCCCCAGCCGGCACGTGGCTCGAACGCGGGGCCGCCGCCGGTGCACAACGGACCCGCTCATTGGATCAAGGTCGAGGCACGGCGGGACGGGAGCTTCACGGTGACGAACACGCGAAACGGGTTCAGCAAGTCGTACTGACGATCGTCGGGCGGGCCTGAAGGCCCTTGCTACGACGGACCGGGAGGAACCCATGAACCGGGCATGCCTGCCCACGAAGCGTTGCGAAGGCGGGAAGCCTTACTACAAGAGAACGACGGGGTGAGGAGATTTTGACAAACCGACCACCGGCCGCACCACTGTTCGTCGCGGGCATCGGGCTCGTCGTCTTCGCACTCGGCGCGGCGGCCCAGCCAGCGGCCGCTCCGGCTCAGCCCGTGGTGCCGGACCTGCTGCAAGACTTCGTCCCGGTGACAGACGAGATGTTGCGAGAGCCGGTCCCCGAGAACTGGATCAGCTTCCGCAACGGGTACGGGCTGTGGGGCTACAGCGCGCTCGACCAGATCACCGCCGACAACGTGGGCGAGCTGCGGCTCGTCTGGTCCCGAGCCATGAACGACGGGTACCAGGAGGTCGAGCCGATCGTCTACAACGGCGTCATGTTTCTGGCCAACGTCGAAGACATCGTGCAGGCGGTCGATGCGACGACCGGCGACCTGCTCTGGGAGTATCGACGGACCCTGCCGGACAACATCGCCAACGTGACCGGCACGCGGTATCGGTATCGGAACGTCTCGATCTACGACGACAAGATCTTCCTGGCCACCAACGACGCCTTTCTCGTGGCGCTGGACGCCAGGACCGGCGAGGTTGTCTGGGAGACGCAGCGGGCCGACTACCGCGAACGGGTGGCGCAGACGGCCGGCCCAACCATCGTGAAGGGGAAGCTGATTACCGGCTCTCGGTGCAATCCGTCGAGCCCACGTCCGGGCGGCTGTTTCATCACCGCCCACGATGCCGTGAGCGGCGACGAGATCTGGCGCGTCAACACGGCCGCGACCCCCGACCAGGCGGGAGGCGACAGCTGGGGCGGCCTGCCGCGCGCGGCGCGGCGCCACGCGTCCGCGTGGATGGTGGGCAGCTACGATCCGCTGCTGGACCTGGTCTACTGGGGCACCGGCCCCCCGGCACCGCTCCCCGAGACGCTCCGGGGCGCCGGCAAGGCCGACCTGCTCTACACCAACTCCACGCTGGCGCTCGATCCGGACACCGGGGAGATGGCCTGGTATTTCCAGCACCTGCCTCGGGACAACTGGGACCTCGACCATGTCTTCGAGCGGATGATCGTTGAGACAGAGGTGTCGCCGAACCCGGCCGAGGTGCCCTGGATCAGTCCTGACGTACGACAAGGTGAGAGACGCAAGGTCATCACCGGGGTACCGGGCAAGACCGGTCTCGTGTGGACACTCGACGCCGCTACCGGCAAGTTCCTCTGGGCGCGACCCACGGTCTACCAGAACATCATGACGGGGCTCGACCCGCAGACCGGTCGTCCGATCATCGACGAGGCCACCGCGCCGACGTCGGTCGAAAACGCGTCGTTCGCCTGCCCGCATGCGCTGGGCGGCAAGAACCAACCGTCGGGCGCCTACAGCCCGGACACCAACGCGATGTACATGCCGCTGAACAACGCCTGCATGGACATCGCGATGTCGGTCGGGGAGGCCGGCCCGAGTGACGGCTACGACATCCGGGTCGACGTCCGTCACCTGCCCGGGGTCGACCCGGCGACCGCGGACGTCGGCCGGGTCCAGGCGGTGTCGGCAGGAACGGGCGAAACGCTGTGGACCTACGAACAGCGCGCGCCGATCTACGGGTCGCTGCTGACCACGGGCGGGAACCTGGTCTTCTCGGGAGACGTCGTGCGCCGGTTCAGGGCCCACGACGCGGAGAACGGCGCGGTCTTGTGGGAGACCATCCTCAACGGACCGGTCAGCGGCCGGCCGATGACCTACAGCGTCGACGGGCGTCAGTATCTGGCTATCGGCGCCGGCGGTGTGACGCAGGGAACCGGTTTTCTGGAGCTCACCCCGGAGCTGACCACGCCCAGCGGGAGCAACACCCTGTTTGTGTTCGCGCTGCCCGAACCGCGCCGATGACCGATGCTCCCGTGCGATCGCAGGCCTGAAGGCCTGCGCCACAATGGGCGGCCGATCGCAGGCCTGGAGGCCTGCGCCACACGCGGTATCATGGGTCCACTCGTTTACAGAAGGAGAGTTTAGATGACGCTTCGACCTCACACGTCCGCGCGCGCCGTGGCGGTCACCGCCGCCTTGGTCGCGACGCTGGTGGCCTCGTTCGCCGCGCCCGTCACCGCCCAAAGCCTAGAACTTGAGACGGTCGAATTCTTCAGTCCGGCCGTCGACCGGGCGATGAAATACAACATCGTCCTGCCGCGCGACTACGAGCAGTCAACCCAGCGGTATCCGGTGCTGTATCTCCTGCATGGCCTGACCCAGAACTACACCGCCTGGGGGCTGTCGAACGGGACCCCCTTCTACGCGGGGCTCTACGACGACCTGATCGTGGTCATGCCGGACGCGGGCAACTCCTGGTATGTCAACTGGACGGCGGAGGCCGGCGGACAGAAGAACAACTGGGAGGACCACATCATCACCGACGTCGTCAACCACGTCGACTGGAACTACCGGACCATCGCGCGACGAGAAGGCCGTGCCATCACCGGTCTCTCCATGGGCGGCTACGGCGCCATCACGCTGGGACTGCGGCATCCGGAGATGTTCATTTCGATCGGCAGCACGAGCGGCGCGCTCGAGCACGCCCGCCAGATTGCCAGACGGATGCGCGGAGAGTCGCCACCACGCCAGGCGCAGCCGCGGACCGCAGCCGAGGAGGCCGAGCGCGCGGCCCAGCTCCGGCGACCGAATCCATTGATCGGCATTGATGGATTCAGCAGTCAGACCGAGCGCTCGCCGGACGGCCAGGAGTTCCCGACCGCCGAGGACGCGGACGCGTACGACCCGTTCATGTTGCTTGCGACGCTCGACAACGAGGTCCTGCCGCACATCTACCTTGATTGCGGCACGGAGGATCGACTGATTGCGGGAGCGAGAGAACTCGCGAGCATACTCATGGAACGCAACGTGCCGTTCGACTACATGCAGATGCGGGGCGCCCACAACGCGACGTACTGGATTCAGTCGATCGGGCGCATCACCGCCGTGCAGTACGAAGTGATGCAGCGCGCACTGGGCCAGCGCCCGTCCGGACGGCGGCGCGCCAGTTCGAACTAAGTTCGAGCTAGGGTTCTGCAACAACCTGCACGGCACGGCCCACGATTGCGACGTTTCTCCAGCGCCGAGCGGAGACCCCGTCGGCCCGAGCCGATAACAATCGTCGATGGTGTGGTTCACGAAGGCGCGCGAGGACTGGTCTCACCGGGTCTGGCTTGGGTGTGGCCGGAAGCATGGAGTCTACGTTCTGACCGTCGTGGACGCGGATGGATTAGAGACGAAGACGACCTTCCACGACGAGGAAGCGATGATTGCCGAGGCCGTCAGGCTGCAGCTCGACCTGGAATCTCGCGGCTGGTGCGCCTTGGCCCGCACCACGTGAGCGGACGGCTCTGCAGACCAACGCCGCCGTGACCACCCGCGGCAGCATGTCGCGCCGCGATCTGAATGACTGTGACAGACCACCCGGAGGAATTCATGAGAAATCGAGTCACTTGTTTCGGTGCGAGCTGCGCAGTCGCGCTTGCGTGCGTCACCCCCGCCGCGGCCCAGACGCCGGCACCTGATCCTATCGTGGTCGCCTCACCGACCTACGCGTTCCTGCCTATGGAAATCGACGTCGACCGCCCCGCGGCCGAGGTGTGGGAACGTGTCGGGGGGTACTGCGACATCGGCGAGTGGTTTGGACTTCCCTGCGAGATCACGTCGGGTTCGGGCGACGAATTCGGCTCCGTGCGCAGCGTGGGTCAGGAAGTGCTCGTCGGGAAGACCGAGCTGTCCTATACGTATACGCAGACCCCCAAAGAGGGCCAACCGTACAACCTCTATCACGGCACCCTCGAGGCGAGACCGGTCACGGCGACCACCTCGAAGCTGGTCTATACCTTGATCTTCGACAACTCGATGCTGGCGGACGACGCGGCCAGGGAAGCGGACCGGACGCGCAGGCTCGGAGCGTTCACGAGAGCGCTCCAGAACATGAAGACCCTCGCCGAGGGCGGCACGCTGCCACCCCGGTGAGATGACTGATCTCGCCGCCGGAACCCGCCTCGGTGTCTTCGTCGTCGGCGAGCTGCTCGGCGAGGGCGGCATGGGACAGGTGTACCGCGCCCGCGACACGAGGCTCGACCGCGACGTGGCGGTGAAGGTCCTGCCCGACACCTTCACCGACGACCCGGACCGTGTGGCGCGCTTCGAGCGGGAAGCAAAGGTCCTGGCCTCGCTGAACCATCCCAACATCGGCGGCATCCACGGCTTGGAAGAGTCGGACGGCGTCATGGCGCTCATCCTCGAGCTCATCGAGGGGCCGACACTGGCCGACCGCATGGCGGAGGGACCAATCCCGGTAGCCGATGCCCTCCCGATTGCCCGACAGATCGCCGAAGCCCTCGAAGCGGCGCATGAGCAGGGTGTCATCCACCGCGACCTGAAACCGGCCAACGTGAAGGTGAAGGCTGACGGCGCGGTGAAGGTGCTGGACTTTGGCCTCGCGAAAGCGTTTCAGCCGGATGCCACCGACCCGAGTCTGTCCATGTCGCCGACCCTGTCGCTGACGGCCGCCGCGACACAGATGGGCATGGTGATCGGGACGGCGGCCTACATGGCGCCCGAGCAGGCCAGCGGCAAGGTCGTCGACAAGCGCGCCGATGTGTGGGCGTTCGGGGTGGTGCTCCACGAGATGCTAACGGGGCGGCGCCTGTTCGGCGGTGAGGATGTCTCGCACACGCTTGCCTACGTGTTGACCAAGGAGATCGACTGGGGATCTCTCTCGGGGGACACGCCTGACACCGTCCGAGGA
>CALBET010000186.1 GCA_937888665.1 uncultured Acidobacteriota bacterium | reverse complement strand
GCCGACCGGCATCAACTGCACGCCGCGCGGGTAAGCGTGGACGACGTCGACGCCACGAGTCCCGACCCGCAGGACTTTTCACAATTGATCGCACGCCTGCGCGGGGAGTGATTGCTCTCGAAGTCGCCTGGCGCGCCGCGCGCGAGCATATACACACTATACTGCCGGGCCAATGGAAATCCGGACCCTAGCGGCGCTTGAAAAAGGCAAGTTGCTCGACTTTCTCGATCAGTGGGACTTGCCCGATGGTTGGCGGGGCCGTCACTACTTTCGGCGCTACATGGACTACGACCCCAGCTACGCCGACGACAATATCTGGGTCGCGGTTCACGGTGATGAACTGCTTGCCTGCGCGCAGATCTTCCCGCGTCGAATTCGCGTGCTCGGTCATCCCGGACACGGTCACCGAACCCGACGCAACGATCGAAAAGCCAGGCTTCACATCGCCTCGCACGGTCACATCCCCCTGGAAATCGATGTTTCCCACCGAATAATCCAGATCGCCCTCTACCGCGAAGATCGGCAACACATCAATCTTGCCGCCGCGCACGGACGGACGGCCCGGGCTCGTGGCCAATAGCTCCTCGCCGCGAACCTCGGTGTTCTGCCCAACCAGCGACTGCAGCGTCAGGTCGCGTACCTTCCTCGCCGGCTTCGGGTTGCCCACAATATCCAGGCCCTCACGGCCCTCTATCGGCGGTATCCGCGTCGCCAGCACCGTGCCCTCGTCCACAAACTGCTGCGCCATCGTCGCGTGGTGGTCCACGCTTCCGTCGTCCTGCACCACCGGCTCGTGATTCTCCGTCGCCAGCAGCACCGTTTCGGCGCGCTCGATCTCCGCGTCCCGGCCCTCAACAGCAGCCTGCCCTTGTGCCACCTGCACCATCGAGGTCAGTTCGCTCCGATCGGTAAACGCAGTCAGCGCGTCGTTCAGTACGCCGTTCGTAACGCCCTGTTCACCAAGTTGCTTCCGGATCTGACTCGCACTCACCTCCGGCGCAATCGTCGGCGCGTCCGGGTCGTCCGTCACTTTCGTCGGGATCGGCACCACATAGGCCGTCAACCGATTCGAAGAAATCGCGATGAACCAGTTCTCCTCCAGCCCTCGCGGCGGCGCCACTTCGCCCACCATCGTTGGCGATCCCGCCTGATTGCGCACTGCTCGTGACAACGATTCTCTGTTCAGGTTGCTGACCGGGCTGCTCGCCAGCTCGTGCATCGCGTGATCCAGCGTCGCCGCCTCTTCCCCGTCGGCTGGCGGTCGCACCGTGATGGACACGGCAGAGCCCTCGTAGCTCACTTCGATCGGCACAACCGATGCCTCATCGGTGGCCGAGTCTGCTGCGGAGTCTTCACTCATCGTTCACCCCCGAATTCGCATCGGGAACCACGCACAAGTCGTCAGTTACCGGATAGCGTATGTGCGGCATCCCCCGCTCCGCGTCAGGGATTCCCCCATCACTGTCACTCTACTGTCAGATTTGGTGCCGATACTTGATCAACACTTGATCCACCTCGGTAGCATGCACACACCGCCCGAGGCGAGCAGGCTCATCTTCTGGCCCACGGAGGCGAACCACCGATGATGCGATTCTTCGATGCCATGTCCGGCGCCAAGACCCAGGTCATCGACCCAGCCGACGCACTCCCCGGCCGCAACGAACCGCTGCCCGTCCCCGCCAGCCACCTCGTCCTCGGCAACCCCCTCGAAGCCCCGTTCCCAGAGGGCTCCGAAACCGCCGTCTTCGGCATGGGCTGCTTCTGGGGCGCCGAGCGCATGTTCTGGCAGACCCCCGGCGTCTGGACCACCGCCGTCGGCTACGCCGGTGGCACCACCCCCAACCCCAGCTACGAAGAAGTCTGCTCCGGCCGCACCGGACACACCGAGGCCGTCCTCGTCGTCTTCGACCCCAGCCAGACCAGCTACGAAGAACTGCTCCGCGTCTTCTGGGAAGGCCACGACCCCACCCAGGGCATGCGCCAGGGCAACGACATGGGCACCCAGTACCGCTCCGTCGCCTACTGGAACTCCGAGGACCAGCGCGCCGCCCTCGAACGCACCCATTACGCCTTCCAGATTGTCCTCAACGACGCCGGCTACGGCCCCATCACCACCGAAGTCGGCGAAGCACTGGCGTTCTACTACGCCGAGCACTACCACCAGCAGTACTTGGAGTGGAACAAGAACGGCTATTGCGGCATCGGTGGCACCGGATTGAGCTGCCCCACCGGCATCGCCGAACTCGGCTAGGCGTCAGGCGAGCTGATACACCAGTGCGCTCGCGCCCAGATACAGCGCCACCAACATCACCGCCTCGAACGTGAAGAACCGCCCGGGTCGGCCTCGCTCCTGCGTCATCAGCGCGATGATCACTACCGCCGTCATCAGCACCGCAGCCAGCGCAGTGAACACGTGCACGCTCGCCACGACTTCCCAGATCGGGCCATCGACGTAGATCGCATCATCGATGAACAGGATGAAGCCCATGTTGAACAGATTGCTCCCCAGCACATTGCTGATCGCCAGCTCGGGAGCGCCGAGGCGAATAGCCGCAATCGATGCCGCCAGCTTCACCGCTGTGCGCATTCTGTCCGGTGCTGCAA
>CALBET010000185.1 GCA_937888665.1 uncultured Acidobacteriota bacterium | reverse complement strand
GCCGCCGAGTCGGCGACGAAGGCCGATCCGACCCGGTGGCTGCTGGCCGACGAGGTGGGGCTGGGAAAAACCGTCGAGGCCTGCCTCGTACTCAACCACCTGGTGCAGACGGGACGCGCGGACCGCACGCTGGTCGTGGCCCCCGACACACTCACCGTGCAGTGGTTGGGCGAGCTGTGGCGCAAGTATCACCAGGTGTTCGTGCTGCTCGACGAGAAGCGACTGCTCGACGTCGAAAAGGACTTCGGGAAAGGGTTCAATCCGTTCCAAGCCTACCGGAGGGTCGTCGTCGGTCTGGAATTCCTGGAGGCGCGGCCGAAGTTGACGGCGCAGGCGGTCGCGGCGGGCATCGACCTGCTGATCGTCGACGAGGCCCATCACCTGCGGCGGCCTCCCGGCCACCCGGGGAATCGCGCCTACCGCGCGGTCGAGCCGATCGCCGCGCTGGGTCGGCACGTGTTGCTGCTCAGCGCGACTCCGCTGGAAGAGGATGCCTTCGGCTTCTTCAGACTGCTCGAGTTGCTTCGGCCAGAGGAGTTCGCGTCGGAGTCGATT
Organism: uncultured Acidobacteriota bacterium; assembly: GCA_937888665.1. Taxonomy (GTDB): domain Bacteria; phylum Acidobacteriota; class Vicinamibacteria; order Vicinamibacterales; family UBA8438; genus UBA8438. The sequence goes on along the minus strand of CALBET010000185.1, from coordinate 7,075 downwards.
GAAGAGCGCGTGGGTCAGGCGCGACCGCTGCCGCCGTGCACCAGCGCGGCTCGGCGCCAGGATATCGGCGGACTACCGCCGCGGCACCCTCTGCCGGTGGACCTGACCGCGGAGGACGGCTGGGACGCCCAGGGTCAGCTGGAGACCGAGTTGCGCGGCCAACCCGCCCGTAATGCCGTGGCGCGACAGGCGAAGCTGCGCAAGATCCGCTGTGCGCTGGCCTCTGGCGCGGCGCTCAGCGGTCTGCTGGGTAAGGAAGACGAGGCGCTGCGTGCGTTGGCGGCGGAAGCCGACCGTGTGGACCCCCGCCTCGCCTGGTTAGCGCGGATGGGGCAGGGGTGGAAGCGCGCGGGCGAGAAGACGTTGGTGTTCGTGGCCCAGCGAGAGACGCTCGAGGTGGTCAAGGGCGCGATGGGTCGGATGGCGCAGGTGCGGGTCGGCGTATTCCACGAGGACCTGGCGCCCGCCCAGCGGGACATCGAGGTGGCCCAGTTCAGAACGTCCGCGGGGCCGTCGATGCTGATTTCGACCGAGTGCGGGGGCGAGGGACGCAACTTCGAGTTTTGCACGCGGCTCGTGCTGTTCGACCTGCCGTGGAATCCGATGGCGGTGGAACAGCGGATTGGGCGCCTCGATCGCATCGAGCGCCGTATGCCGGTCCACATCGTCTACTTTCGCACCCCGTCTCCGGTGGGGGCCTCGGTCGTCGCGCTGTACGAGTCGCTCGGGATCTTCGAGGAGCCGCTGGGCGGCCTCGAGCGGGAACTTGCCGAGATCCGCGCGGCCATCGAGAAGATGGTGCTGTCGGCCAACGAGCGACCCGAACCGACGGTGTTTGCTCCGGTTCTGGAAGAGGCCCACCGGGCGAGAGATCGGGTGCGCGAAGCGGCGATGCACGAGCTGCATCGTGAGCCGTACCGACCAGAGATGGCGGAGGAGATCCTGGCCCGCGTACCTCACGAGTTAGAGGAACTGACCGAGGATGTCGTGCTCGCTGCGGCCGAGCAACTCGGGCTGCGGGTCGATGAGCATCGCGATGGACGCCGTCACTCCGTCGAACTGGGGACCCGGGCTAGGGTCGAGAGCCTGCCGGGCGTGCCCGCCGGGTCGAGCTTTCTCGGCACGTTCGATCGAGAGGAGGCGGTGCGAGACGAGAGCATCGACTTCTTCAGTTCAGGCCACGCCCTGGTCGAAGGTCTACTGGCGCATCTGGAAGACTCGGGCGACGGCCGCGTCGCACTGATCCACGTGCGCGGCGACGATGATGGTTTCGGCTTGCTGGCCATCTACAAGCAGGGCCCCTCGTTCTCAGCGGTGGCAGTGGACATGGAGGGCCAAGAACGCCCGGACTGGGCGGCACTGTTGACCCGTCGGCCCCTGAAGAGCCGCCGAATCAAGACTGAGAGCTGGACCGGGCAGCCCGGATGGCCGGCCACGATTCGGCGCCTGGCCGGGTTTCTCGATCCCGGACGCCGGCCGGTCGCCCTCGCCGCCTTCCGTATCGGCCGCTAGGTTTTCCTGGCGAGGCGTCCGCCGTGGCGCAGGCCTTCAGACCCGCGATCGCACGGCTAAAGCCGTGCGCCACTGCGGAGGTGGCGGCGATGTGGCGCAGGCCTTCAGGCCTGCGATGGCACGGCTAAAGCCGTGCGCCACTGCGGGGGCGGCGGCGATGTGGCGCACGGCCTTCAGGCCTGCGATCGCACGGCTAAAGCCGTGCGCCACTGCGGAGGTGGCGGCGATGTGGCGCAGGCCTTCAGGCCTGCGATGGCACGGTCGTCAGGGGCCACAGATGATGGATGAGGAGTTTGAGCCCGCCGTCCTCACCGACGAGGAGCGCGACCGATTCGGGCGGGACCGGTTCCTGGTCGTGGACCGACCGGTCGTGCCCCTCGGGGAGACGGCCGACGCCCGGGCGATCCTGGCGGACCTGTTCGCCAGGTTCGATCGACTGCCGGCCGACCTCGCCTATGACCTCGGCGAGGTCAAGCATCACGATGGAGCCCAGCAGATCCCCGAGATCAACTGCACGACCGAGATCGAGCCGCGCCTGGCCGCGACGGCAGCCGTCCGTCGTTGCCGGGACCTGGCCCGCCAGATCCTCGGCCACCGCGCCGTCCTCGTCTTCGACCACGCCATCTGCAAACCGGCCGGCGTCAGCGCCGCGGTCGAGTGGCACCAGGACCTGGCCTACGCGAACCCCGACGCCGACTTCAGCCGGCAGGTCCACATCTGGTTGGCACTGCAGGACGTCACCGAGGACAACGGTTGCCTGCGGTATATCCCCAACCAGGGACGAGGCCTCCTGCCCCACCATCGACGGGGCAACAGCCGCGGCGCCCAGGCGCTGGTGGCCGACGGTGTGGATCAACGCGCTGCCCTCTCGTACCCGCTCAGGGCGGGGATGGTGGCCGTCCACCGGATGACCACGCTCCACTCCAGCGGTCCCAACACCACCGACACGCCCCGGTTGGCGTGGGTCTTCCACTTCCGCGACCCCGGGCCCGTCTGGGCGAAGACCCGGCTCAGGGCCGGCCTGTCGAAGGTCCGGCATCCGTTCCGCCGACGCCACCACGGGCTGCGAGAACCGTGATTTGTTGCATAAGGACCCGCTCAGAAATAAGTTGCTCAACCACTCGTCTTGGGGGTCGATAGTAGCGCCGAGCAGCCGAGGGTCGACAAGACGACCTGGATATGATCTGCTACGGGCGACATGGGTGCTGAAGAAACCACGGTTCGGACAAAGTTCGTAGCCTTGTCCCCGGTCATGGATGAGCGTATGACGCGCTTGTGGGCGGGGGCGGAAGCGGACGCGGTGGGGGACGGAGGCCCCCGGTCACCCGCGGTGATCCGGAGTCGCCCCTGCGGTGGACGTCGAAGAGCACCCGCAAACTCGCGGCCGAGCTGGCCACGCAGGGCTACTCGGTGAGCCCGCAAAAGGTCGGGCAGTTGCTGTACGCCAGTGGGTACAGCCTGCAGGCGACGCAGAAGACCTTGGAAGGCACGGCGCACCCTGATCGGAATGACCAATTCTACACGGCATTAACCCCCTCGATGCCAGCTCCGAGCCCCGCTCGACGCCCTGAACGCCAGGTCTGGCTGGGCACGGAACAAAACCACTCGTCACAGACGGCAAATTACTTGGCCAGGGTGCTCAGGACGGGCGTTTGATCGCTTGTATAGCAGTTCATGACGCGTCGAGGGTCTGCCGGGGCGTCGCCAAAACTATAAGTCCCGTAGAGCATGGCGTTCTGGTAATTGTCGACGAAGCCCTGCATCGTGGGGTCCGGCGGGGAGGTGCTGTCTACGTTGAGCGCACCAAATAGCTGTTGTGTCGTGTCCATGTACCCTTCGCCTGGATCGGGGTCGGGTTGCGTGAAGTCAACCTGCGGGCAGGGGGTCGGATTCCTGGCGACATAGCCGCCATACTTCGGCGGCTGGCCGTTACGGCGCACGAACACCTGCTCGACGCAGGGATTGCCGTCGGAATCGACATTCGACAGGGTATTGAAGAGGCGGTCGTCGAGCCCGTTGAAGTCGGACGCCCACGCGTTACCGTCGTATAGCCAGCCCAGCAGATTGTCGAAACTGCGATTGTCGAGCATCAGATGCACGATGTGATCGATCTTCGCCCAGTTATCCGGTCGGTTCTTGAGATTCTTCTCGGTCATGGCATTCGTCTCACCCAATAGATGGCCACGCCGACCTGTTCGGGCATCCAACCGATCTTGCCATCGGGGCTACACGAAGGTCACAATCCGAACGACGTCAGTGTGCGCCGTCTCGATAGCCGCCGGTGCAGTACTTCAGTGCCTTGCCGCCGCATGGCTGCCCGACCACTGGGCCGCCCGGACCGTGACCATATCGATGTACGGCTGCCACATATCGCAGCAGACGCCTTCGAGCACCGCGGTGCGCTCCGGGCCGAGGAAATCAAAGAAGGCGTTGATGGTGTCCGTGGACCGTCCCTCGCCGCTCCAGACCAACCGCTTGCGCACGAGATCGTAGACGTTGGTGACGTAGACGGGCCCGCGCTTTCTGGAGATCTCGTCGATCCCGATGTGGGTCAACTGGTCGAGGTCACGATGCGCCGAGCCGTAGGCGACCGCCTCTTCGACGGCCGTCGCCACGGTGCCCCACGAGCACCGGAACAGCCGCGCCACCTGCTGCCAGGGCATGGCCCGGGCCCACGTCGCCAGCGTCACCATCAGCGCGTGGGTCATCTGCTGTTTCCCACTGACCCACGGCAGCAATTCGACATGCACGCCGGCGCATCGCGGACACGCGACGCGACGGGGCGCATACCGGAGCACCACCGCGATCCCCCACAGGGGCACGTGGCGAAAGCGGCGCGTCCCACGGGTGTCGCGATGCCGGCCGCGCGCCCCACACCGGCCGCACCGTGGGGCATACCGCCGGTCCGGGGCCAGCTCGGCCACCAGGCCGCCCGTGTCCCCCGTCACCGTCACGACCCGAAACCCTTGCAATTCCACCGTCGCCTTGACCAGACTTTCCAGGAGCATGAGTCTCCTCTCAGATACCCAGGGTGTCTCGCAACTCCTAAGTACTGATGAGACTCATGTTCTTCAATCCCCAGCCCCATTCAGGCTGCATACATTCCTGCGACGAACCGACAAATCACAACGCGGCCAACGCCGAAGGAGTGACCTGTGGCTGAATTCGACTACGTCATGATGCTGGTCTCGATCATAATCGGGCTGGCACTCACCCACATATTATCCAACCTGGCCCAGGCCATTCCGGCGATGGCGAAGAAAGAACAGGCGCTTCGCCCTCATCCGGCATTCGCCTTCTGGTGCGGCTACGTCTTCACATACCTGATTTCATTCTGGTGGTTCGAATACGAATGGAGCACCTTGAACGTTGTTTGGGATTTCAAGCTGTACCTCTCCTGATCAGTTATGCGACGCTGCTGTACCTGCTGGCGGTCGTGCTCGTGCCGGCCCGGATCGAAACGCTGCGCGAGACCTTCACGCACTTCCTCGCAGTCCGGTGCTGGTTCTTCGCCGTGCTCGTGACCGCGGCTGGAGTCGACATCATCGACTCGCTCCTGAAGGGCGTTGGATGGGGAACCGACCTCGCCTACTGGGCCTACAGGTCACTCTGATCGTTGTCTGCGTCGTGTGGGATGGCGCAGCACGGCGCCCAGGACGCACACCCTGATGGCGGCCCTCATGGCCATCTGGCGACTGGCGTTCATGTTCGGGGAACTCGGCGTGCTGGGCATCCCGTTACGACGGCGCTGACGCTGACGGCCGGTGCGATGGCTGGTCGCGAGTGGGCGTGTGGGGAGGCCGGTGACGCGAAGATGGGTGAGACAGAGACAACAACACGATGAGTACACAGGATGTTCAAGCCACGGCACCAGAGACTCGGGGAACTGGACGTGCTGTTTGTCGAGTGCCTGACCCGGCCGGAATTCATCAGGCACGTGGACGATAGCAACTGTCGTGATAGATGCCGTCGAAGGCCGCGCCGCGCGGGGCGTCGCCCCGTCTGAAGAAGTCGCTCCGCGTTATCCGGAGTCAGCGGACCGGTTCACGGTGGCCAGCGTGGCGATGATGCCGGCGACCAACGCGACGAGGAACGACGGCGCGAGTTCCTCGGCGCGCGCGAGCAGCACCCCCCACCCCGGTATCAACGGCACCAGGAACTTGAAGACTGGAATCGCGATGAGGCCGGCCAGCATAGAAGCCATGGCTCCCTGGGCGTTGTAGCGGCGCCAGCACAGCGACAACACCATCATCGGGCAGAAGGTGGCGGCAATGCCGGACCACCCGAAGATGACGAACCAGAAGATCGTGCGACCCGGGACCAGGGTGGCGACCACCATCGCGATCGCGAGCGCCACCGCCGCGAGCGTCAGGGTCACACGCCTGGAAAGCGCGGTGAGGGTCGTGCCGGCCCGCTCCGGGTGCAGCGTTTGCTGGTACACGTCCCGGGTGACGGCGCTCGAGGCCACCATGAGTAACGAGTCAATCGTCGACATGATCGCGGCGAGTACCGCGGCGACAAAGATGCCGACCACGACCGGATGAAACAGGTGTTCCACGAGCACGGGCAGCACCTGTTCTCCGGCGGGCCCGAGCGTTGCGACAAAGTCGCCGTCCGCTCCGACCAGCAGGGCGCGTCCAAACAGTCCGGAGAGGACGGCGCCGGTGTCCGTGGCGAGCGTGAACGCGAGCGCGACCCACCGGCCGGCGCGAATGTCGCGCTGGCTCTTGATCGCCATCAGTCGGACGAAGACCTGCGGTGACCCGAGGTAGCCAAGCCCGATCGCCGCGTAGCTCACCGTGGTCAGGACGTTCGGAAGACTGAGGCCCCCGGGGCCCCACATGTTCACCAGCGACGGGTCGAGAGACAGTGCCAGCACACCGGGCGCCAAGGCCGCCACCGCCGCCAGCGGAAGCACGACCAGGCCCACCAGCATCAGCAGTCCCTGGAACAGGTCAGACCAGGCGACCGCGAGAAAGCCGCCGCTGAAGGTGTAGGCGGCGACGATACCAAAGCCGACCAGCGCGCCGACGAAGTAGTTCCAGTCCAGAAAATTGACAAAGGCCTGCCCGGTCGCGTCGATTTGCGCACTGACGTAGATGGTGACAAACAGGGTGAGGGCCCCGGCTGCGACCAGCCGGAGCCGACGCGCCAGGTGGGGCGCGGCGGAGCCGAACCGGCTGACGAGGTAGTCGGGCACGGTGATGGCGTCGGCCTGGTCGGTCGCCGCCTTGAACGGTGCTGCCATCAGGAACCAGGCGATGGCGACCCCCACCACTTCACCAACGACCACCCAGAGGGCGCTCAGCCCGACCGCCGCCCCGAGCCCGGTCAGCCCGAGATAGAGCCAGGCTGACTCGCCGGTGGCGCGAGCTGAAAAAGCCGCCACCCAGTAGCCGAGCTGCTTCCCGCCGAGGTAGTAGTCGCTCAGCGTGCGAACACGCCGTGATGCGACGACGCCTAGCCACAGCAGCACGGCGAAGTAGATCGCGATCGCGACGTACACCATCTAGGGGAGTACCCCGCGGATAGAGTCGGTGAGAATCTCGATGGTGCGGTCCAG